>DYJG01000037.1 GCA_020723225.1 Desulfobacca acetoxidans
CATCGGCGGCGGGGGCCGGAACAACCATCCGCATTTTTCGCCGGACGGCAAGTGGATAGTGTTCACCAGCCAGCGGGCCGGATTTTCCGCGGAAGAGATTTCCCTGCCTTTCCAGTTCCAACCCTACGGCGACCTCTTTGCGGTGCGGCTGGACGGCACGGGTCTGATCAGGCTGACGCACAACGGCTTCGAGGAAGGCACCCCGGCCTGGGGACCGGAGGTGGAGGTGCGGCTTTCTGGTGAAGGCAGCGGGAGAGAGGGAGTGGAATATTGAATAAGTCGGTGAGGCGGGCCTCCGTGCAGTGGGGCGGGCGTCCCCGCCCGCCCACCTCTTGAGCGGCCAGGGACGGCCGCTCCACCAATTTACTCTTTATTCATTTGTCGTTGTGACCTTTTGGGTTATGGTGGTTCCTTGGAGTCAATGATTTCAGGGAGAATTTCATGAGAAAGAAGCAGCAGACAAAATTGCTTCACGAGGGCGGATATGTGGCCGAAGTGGATGTTGAGCTTCTTTACGCTGACGATGATGGTAGCCCTATTTATCCCTTGATGATGCGGAAAAATTGGATGAGGTGCGGGAGGCATTGCGAAGGGGTGATTTAAAAACTGCTGCTTTGCACAGCCGGGTTTTTTCCTTAACCCCGATCGCTCTAGGAGTCCTTAAACGATCTGAATGGATTGCAAATCCGCATTTGATGGTCGATCAAAAGGCCGTTATGTAAATCCTCCGAGTATAAAGTTTCGCATCCTCCGATAAGAGCGGCGGCCACGATCATCGCATCGTATAAGCTTAACCCGTATCGTTCAGCGATCAGCCTCCCTCTGTCGTGGGTTTCGATGGTCAAAGGGGCAGTTGAACATAGCGACCGAATCAGCGATAGTACCTCGTTTATTTCCGTCCATGGCATGGCGAGCTTACGACGCGCGACATTGGCCATTTCGTTTAATACCTGGACACTAATCAAACCACCCGCTTGCACAATTTTCTCTGCTTGGTCGGCTTTCTCCTTGTCAGCCGACAAGAGGTAAAGCAGAATATTGGTATCGATGAACACCTTAAGATCGGACATTTGCATCTTCTCGATCAAACTTGAAATCTGCCGGCAACTTTCCCCGGAACTGCCGCAATCGCGCCAGGATCGCTTCTTTGCCGGGTTTCTTCCTTACTCGAAAGGCTCGTTCATCTGCGATCACCACTTCAATTTCGTCGCCTTCATTCAATTGCAGCGCTTTGACCACTGAGGCGGGCAACCGAATGGCCAAACTGTTTCCCCATTTAGAGACTCGCATGGTCAATTCCTTTTAGATATACAAGTTAATGATTGTATATCATTCATTTGCGCCAAGTTCAAGCCTCAAGTTTTCTCGGCGTCAGTTAGTATCCCATAGCGTGCATAATGGCGTTGATACTGGAAATGATTCAAACCTATGGCAGGATAGTACTCAAAACCGCCCGGGCTTGGTCTGCAGCCGGGCCTGGAAATACTGGGCTTTTTGGGAGACTTCCTGGAGATTGCGGTGATAATCCCCGCAAGCGGCTTGGAGGGCCTTGATTTCCTGGAGATGGAGGTTCAGGACCGCGCGCCGGATTGAGGGGGCTTGCAGCAGACTGACTTCCAGTTCGGTATTCAGGCTCGCCAGCCTGGCGTCCATGTAGCGCAGAGACCTGGTGATGGAGACCACATCTTTATTGATCAGGTGCATCCTTAACGGTTGGGGCCGGCCGTCGTTTTTCAGCCTCTCCAGATTGGCTTCCACCCGCTGAATTTTTTCCGTTACCTTCCCGTATTCCATTCTAACCTGGCTAATATGGTCGTCCCAGGGAAAATCCGGGGAAACGAGGCTGCGGATCTCCGGAATTTGCAGGAATCCCCGGACCAGGATGGACACCAGGAACGCGGCCAGGAGCCATTTGCCCCAGTTACTGTAGGTGTTTAATGGTTTTGGCGTCATCAGAAGACCGCAGCCGATAAATGATTAACTGGTTCAGGGGCGGCTGATCGGGCACAAACCGGTGATAGTAAGGATCGGCCCGGTTGCCGAATTCTTCATCCGCATAGGGCAGCACCAAGGGTTCATAATCCACGGCCAGCCGCAGGTTGAGGATAAAGGCCTCGGATTTGGTCAGGTCGTACCTGCGGTTCCAGCGGGTATGCCAGCGTTTGACCACAAATTTCGGAAGTTCTCCCGGATCGGGGAGGCGGCCCTGCAAGCCCCCGTAAACCACGCAGGAAGTGTAGAACTGGAGGGGCAGATCGCCGTAAGTGGTGACGATGGTATCCCCGGGGCGGGCCTGGGCCTGGAAGAAGTCGATGAGGTTGCGGTTGACGTCCGGATAACCCTTGAGAAGTTCGGACAGATAGAGTTTCAAGGGGAAATTGGGATAAGTGAGCATGTAAGGGGAATTATCCGCGGGACGGAGTTGGATATTAAGCCGGGTCACGGGCAACAGGTGCAGCCAGTTGGTAAACAGGAGCAGGAAAGCCAGGAGGGCCGCGGAAACTTTATGATAATTGGCCACCCGGCAGACGGCCCAGCCCAGGACCATGGCGCACAGGGGATAAAGATGGATCAGATAACGGTGTTCGCCCTGGGGCGCCAGGGAGATGATCAGGATATTCAACAGGACAATCAGCCCCAAAAACATGGTGAACCGGGCTTCAGGATCGGCTTGCAGCCTTTCCCGGCCCCCGGGGAAGGCGGCCAGCCAGAGCCAGTAAAGGAGCAGGCAACCGACCACCGGCAGGGGGGCGATGAACTGAAACAGGTCTTGGAAATAACACTGCAGGTTGGAGGAAATCCGGAGGAGATCGAACATGCCCCCTTGCTTTTGGATCTGGAAGAAGGCCGTCCCCTGCAAGGCCACCAGGGCCACCCCTGCGGCCAGCAGCAAGGTGCGCTTCCAGGGGAGTTCCCGATGGTAAAGCAGGATTGCCGCCAAGAGGAAGGCCGCGCCATAAGTGAAAAATAACAGATAGTTGGCATGAAAGAGCAGGCCTAAGGAGCCCAGGAGAAGCAAGGCCGGGCCCCAGCGCTTCTGCCAGTCCATACGGAAGGCGTAAAGGCTGCCCAAGACCAGGAGGGTGGCCAGGCTGTAATAACGGCACTGGCGGGAGTACATCAGAAAGGGCACGGAAAGGCCCAGGAGCGCGGCCGCCAGGCGGGCCCAGAGAAGATCCCGGAAATGGCGTTTGATCAAGAGATAGGTGAGGCAGACGCACAAGATGCCCAGGACCGCGAAGGGCAAGCGGCCCGCGGCCGTGGAGGGATGGGCCAGGTAAAAGGCTCCGGCGGTGAGATAAATCTGCATCCAGGGGGACCAGCGCCACAGGTGGTCGGCGCCGGCTTCCCGACCCTCTTCCTGGGAAATCAGGTTGATGCCGTCAAAGGCCCGGGGTGTGCCGAATTTGAGGACGTTTCTGGCCAGGCAGGCGGTTTCGGCCTCATCCTGCCAGAAAGGGCGGTAGTCCAGATTATAGAGCAGCAAAAATGAGACCAGCGCCAGGAGGGCCAGGAAGAGGGGATCGGATTTGCGAAGGTCCCACCTCACCGGAGTCTCCCTTTTAAGGAAGGAGAACTGGGGGAATCAGCGTTATGGGATCGAACTCTCACGAACTTTCCAATGTCGGTGAATCGGCAAGGATGGTTTAAAGATAGGATAGTTGCCGTAAATGTCCAGAAAATTCTACACTTGATTATAGCGGTTGTAAATATTGTAATCCAGCTCTCTTTTGTTTCTATTCAATGATCACTTTTGTGGCTGACTCCCGGGTATGGCGCCAGGCGCGGGGGACGCAGATCTGCTTCGAGCAGCCAGACCCGCCGGTCTTTATGATAGTCGAGAAGCTCCCGGTCCGCGTCAGCCCCCATTTCCCAGGCCCAAATCACCTTGGCCCGGTCCAGGTCGGCGCGATTGTAAACCCACTCATGGTGTAGGGAATGTTTCGGGCCATATCGCACCATTACCAGATGTGGCTCCCCGCTCTGCTCCAATTCCCGCAAAATACGGGCTCTTTCCAGAATCCACTTGGACGGCTTATCGTAGATGGGGAAGGCGATGATGGTTGACGCCAGGAGCGCGGGCAAGACTCCGTTTACAAAGGTCCGTCCCATGGGTCTGCCCCGCCAGGTGAAGCGGCGCAACTGGCGCAGGGACTCGATTTGGAGGAGAATGGCCAGGCAGGTTATGGGAGCCGCATAGTGGGGGAAGAAATATGGATTTATCAGCAAGGCCGCCAGCATGAGCAGACATGCCGCCAGGGGGAATATCACTCCCGGCCTGCGCCACGCCTGGCGGGACGCGGCCATAAACAGCATGGGGGGGATGAAGATGAGGCCGAAATAGAACAGCCAGAAGTTTTTAAGTTTGTAATAAATGGCAGAATCCAGCCAGCCTTTCAAAGAAAGTTGACTTTGGAAAAAGGCGATGGAGCCGCGATGAAAGGCGCGCAGGATGTCATGATTGTAAGGCGGTTCCGCCTTTAACGGCTGCCAGAGAAAGAGGGGCACTATGGCGTAAGCGGATTCGTGCGCCTGATAGGGCAGGCGGAGAGGATCGCCCGTCACCCGGAAGTTATATAAGCCCATCCACGCGGCCGCCAGCATCAGGACCAGCGCCAGCGGCAATAGGACCCGGCGGAAGCGGAGGCGCAAAGAGACACGCCGGGTTCTGAACAGCCAGATTCCCAGGACCGCCATGGCGGGCATGCTCGCCACCAAACCCTCGAAGGGCCGGCTGTTGGCCAGGATGGCCAAACCCAAGGCCAGCCAGAAGGCGTCCCGGGGTTTTTGGTTTTTGATGATCCGGGGCAGCGCGCCGAAAACCAAAGCGCCCCCCAGGGCGGCGACGGCTCCCCCCCAATAGCTCTGGCTCCAATAAGGAAAGGGCTGCATATGGTGGGGGGGGCCGGAGAAGACGATCCGATACATGGCCAATAACCCTCCCAGCAATGACCAGCGCAGAGGGCACCAACCCGCGAGCATCCAGCAGATGGCGGCGCAGGCCAGCCCCACGCTCAACCAGACGCCGACGACGGGGTAGCCGGTCAGCACCTGCCCCACCGCCAGCGCCACCCCCTGGGCCGGTGGGTATTTCGAGGCATAGGTGGGGTGCTGGAGCACGTGAAAGGTTTCAAAGTGCCGCCACAGGGGATGCGTCGGATTGGCCAAGCGGCCTTGGGCAAAGGTGTCAGAGGTGAGGAGGTAGCCGAACTCGTCATGCACCGCAGGTTGCGGCATGCCGATGAAAACCGGCAGGAGAGCGCTGGCGGCAAACGCCAGGAAACCGATGAGCAGAAAGGAGAGCCAGGGGCGCCGCCTCACCGGCAAGAACCAACGGATGAAAGGGGAGGGCGCGGTTCTTGGGGCGGGCTTCTTCCGGAGGAGTGCCGCCAGGAGCAGCGCGGCCAGGGGGAAAATTTCAAAATATGGGTAGATTTCAAGCCAGCGGAGGAGATTCATCAGAAGGCACTCATTAATACCAATGGTTATCCCGTTCAGGGCGCGGTCCCGGGTTTGAAGCCATCTGCAATTCCCTGCCCGTGAAAGGCAAAATTAGCCGGACGATAGGCGCAGGGCAGAGGCGCATACCAGCATAGGGCCGCGCGGTTTTTAGGGAAATAGACCTTATGCCCCTGTATTTCCTCCAGAGTTAACGCCGCTTGCGGGTAAGGCAGGGGCCGCCAGAGGCGTGCGGCCGCGTTCGGGAAATCCAGGGCCGCAAATGCGGCCAGATAATATACCAATATCAAGCTGATAGCCCAGGGAAAGAGACGGGTGACATGATAATCGCAAGCCTTGAGGAAAGGGATGAAGATAAGGACTGCGGAAACCATCAGGAAGCCCAGGGCAAAACGCAGGTCGGGCGCGGTGAAAAACCAAATAACCAGGCCGCCGCCGGCAGTGAGATATATGACACCATTTCTGCCGATTTCCCGGAGGTCGATTGTTAGGGTGCGCATCCGCAGCATCTGCGCCAGCCAATCCAGGAAGAGGAGCAGGGCCGGCAGCAGGATTTTCTCCAGTTTTCCCCGGTAATCGGCGAGCATCTGGGGGAACCAATAGGGGAGCCAGGCGAAAGGAGTCTTGACCGCGCCCCGGGGGGCCAGATATCCGGGGTCCCGGGCAAATTCCACGATAGCCCGCTTCTCGTCCAGGGCCTGGGCCGCGGGAATCTTCCAATCAACGGAAAAGAGATCGAGGCCGGCCAGAGGGTAGAGCAGATATCCCGACAGCCAGATATTTCTGAGGAAAAAGGGGAGGGCCAGGAAAAGGACGGACCCGGCGGTGAGCAATAAGTTGGCCGGCCGGCCCCGGGCTATTTCCCGGATCGTAAGAGCCAGCATTATAATGACCAAAGGCATGGCCGATAATTTAATGGTGATAGCTAGGGCCGAAAGGAGAACGAGACCCAGCGCAAAGACGCGGCGGGGAACCGCATCCCCGCTCTCCCGGAGTTGAAACCAATAGATGAATACCAGGCAGATCAAAAGGGCAGCCGGGAGATCCGGGGTGGGGGAGGACAACTGGTCTTTAAAGACCAACAGCATCGGCAGGGCCAGCGCGGCCCGGAGGACGTCGCTGAAAAAGTATCGTCCCTTGATAATCCGGTCCAAACCTTTCAAAGACATAAGCAAAAAAACCGACATAAGAAAACCGTTCAGGGCGTGGCAGGGGCCGAACTGCAAAAACGAGAATCCGCACAGGGCGTTGGCCGGGAACCAGGCGGAGTTGAAGGCCAGACGGCCGTGGAGGTTGCCCAGGCCCGGGATCACCGGATATTCTTCGATCCAGCGGATGGCCTGGGCATGGTAGAGGCCGGTGTCAAAGGACGAGGGGGGAGCGGCGGACTTGAGGAGAATGAAGAGAAAACTTAAAACGAGCAAACACAGGATAAATTTATTTAGAGCGAACAGGTTTTGAATTCCCGACCTGAGAAGGAAGGTTATTTCCCTGTGATAAAGAGATAACAGGACCAGGGCGCCCAAAAAACCAATGCAGTGGGCCAACAGACCCAGGTTGATGACCAGGGAAAGATAACCGGCGACTGCGGCAATCAAAGCCAACCCCAAGATAACTTCCAGGGAAAGAGGCAGCCCCGGGGAATCTTCTTCTTTTAAAAGGAGCAGGAATAACTTGACCGCAGCATGGCCGAAAACCAGGCAGATCAGGAAGATATAGAGCCAGAGGAACAAGAGAGATAACATTATCCGGATTTACATTTGTCGCTAAAAGTTCTTTCCATCCCCCCCTCACCCTCACCCTCTCCCCCCCTGGGGGTGAGGGAATAATACCATGCTCGCTTTGGGATGAAACAAACCGACTGGACGGTGGAGGCCCCCTTTATTCAGGGATTTTCGGATCTGCGGACGCCGGCGCGGCGTCGTTTCCGGGATGAAGCTCTTGAGGCTGGGGGGGCAGCGCGGTCTTGACGGTGTTTAAAAAACGGCGCCAGGTCAACAGGAGATATTCGTTATAGTTTTCGTCTTTATGCAAAGGTTGGGACCATTTGATCCTCAGGTGCCAGCCGTTGAAGGATTCTTCGGAGACCAGGCGGGGGCTTTGGGGGTGCGCGGGCTGCGGATTAATCCATGTTCTGAGCGGCTGTTCCTTATAGACAATCTCGACATT
Source organism: Desulfobacca acetoxidans (assembly GCA_020723225.1). GTDB lineage: Bacteria > Desulfobacterota > Desulfobaccia > Desulfobaccales > 0-14-0-80-60-11 > SURF-52. Next base: position 7,630 of record DYJG01000037.1, read on the forward strand.
GTCGAAATCCAGGTCCCTGACTCCTGATTCCAGCAGAGCCAGGAGATCCATGACGGACTTGGCCCTGCCGGCCCTAAGGGTCATAAAGCGGAGGAATTCCCCCAAAAACTTGAAATGGGGGCGGTTGCGCAGGGTGAGGACGAGGCCCCGGTCGCTGTAGAGCCGGATGGACCAGATGAACGCCACCATCAGGCCCAGGGTGAGAAAGGTCGCCAAAAAGCGGAGCACGGGAGACCGGACCCCCAGCACCATGAGCAGGGTCAGGGCGCAGAGGGAGGCGCTGAAAAAATAAAAGATGGCCACCGTGGCCCGGGGGGCCTTGATCTTGTCCATCAGGCGGTGATGCAGATGATTGCCGTCCGCCAGGAAAATGGCCTGGCCGGTGATCCATCTCCTGACAATGGACAGGGCCACTTCAAAGAGGGGGATCCCTAAGGGCAGGAAAGGCGCCAGGATCATGATGCTGGTGCCCAGGCGCTGACCCGGGAAGAAGGCGGTGGAACTGATGGCCAGGGTGCCCAGCAGGAAGCCGAGCATCATGGACCCGCCGTCCCCCAGGAAGATGGAAGCCGGGGGAAAATTAAACCTTAAGAATCCCAGGAGGCTCCCGGAAAGGGTGAAGCCGAGGGTGGCGATGAAGAAATCCCCTTTCACCAGGGCGATAATGGCGCTGGTCAGGGCGGCAAACAAGCAGATGCCTCCGGCCAGGCCGTCCAGGCCGTCAATGAGATTGATGGCGTTGGTGATGGTGACCACTGCGATGATAAAGCAGGGGATGCCGAACCAGCCGAACCACACCGTGCCCAGCCAGGGGAGGTTGGCCACGGACACGGTATGGCCGCCGATGACCAGGATGATGGCTCCCAGCACCTGGCCGGCCAGTTTCTGTTTCCAGGGGATGACCATGCGGTCGTCAATGGTCCCCAGGATCAGGATCCAGGTGGTCCCCAAAAACAGGGACAGCATCCGCCCCCATTCGGGGCGCAACATCGTGAGCCTGCCGGTCAGGGCCACTGCAAAAAATATCAGGAAGGCCCCGGCCAGGGGCAGATACAGGGTCCAGCCCCCGGTTAACGGGGTATCCTGGGCATGGTTGCGCCTGCCTCCCGGAGGGGCGATCAGGTCCCAGCGCAGAGCCAATCTCTTGGCCGCGGGAATAACCGCATAGGTCACGGCAAAACCGAAAAATATCAGGAAACCCACCGCCCACCAGGGCATAGTCATCTCCGCCTTTATACTTAAGGACGCCGGTTCAGCAGCGACCGGTAGAGCTCTTCATATTGTGTAGCCAGGCGCTGTGGATTAAATAGCGTAAACGCGCGATTTTTTCCAGCCGTCCCCATCTTTTTTCTCAAATCCCCGTCTTTTAAGAGGCGGGAGAGGGCGGCGGCAAAGGCGGAAGGGTCATCAAAGGGGACCACATATCCCGTCTCTCCCGGCGCCACGGCTTCCCCGTTGCCGCCCACGTCCAGAGCCACACAGGGGAGCCCCGCGGCCATGGCCTCCAAAAGCGCCATGGAGAGTCCCTCGGAAAGGGAGGGGAAGGCAAAGAGATCCAGAGCCGGAAGGATCCGGGGAATATCGGCCCGGAACCCCGGAAGCCGCACCTTATCCCCCAGGTTGAGCGCGGCCGCCAGGTCCTCCAGGGCCCGGCGCTCCGGCCCCTCGCCGATAATCACCAGTTCGGAATTGGGGAAGGCGGCGGCAAGTGCTTTCATCTGCTCTACCAGAAAAGCAAAATTTTTCAAAGGCGCCAAACGGCCCACGGAGCCGATGACCACCGCGTCCGGGGACAGGCCCAATTCCGCGCGGAGGGCTTTCCGGTCAATTTCCGGCTGCCGAAAGGGCTCCAAATCCAGGGCGTTGAGAATGGTGGAGACCCGGCCGGGGGTAATTTTTAAGCGCTTGATCACCGCTTGCCTGGCGTTTTCCGAAACCGCCACGAATCGGGAGACCAGGGGTGCGCTCAGGCGCTCCGCCAGCCTGAGGGAACGGGAGATGACATCCCCCCGGAGCATGTATTCATCGGCCCCGTGGATGGAGTTGACGATCTGGTTAATTCCGGCCAACCTCCCGGCAAGCCGTCCATAAAGGTTGGCCCGCAGCAGGTGGCAATGGAGAAGATCCGGGCTTTCCCGGCGCAGCAGCCGCACCAATGGGGGGAGGACCCGCACATCCAAAAAGGACGGCCCCATGGGCAGGACCCGGTAATCGACGCCGGTTTTTTTAAGGAGGTCCCGGGGGTCTTGCGCCGGCGGCGGCGCGTAGAGGGACCAGATGGAAAAATCGAATTTCCCGGGGTCATGGCTCCGGATCTGGGTCAACAGGGCGCCGCTGGGACCGTGGTTGGCCCAGAAAGAGGTAATGAGATGGACGATTTTGATCTTCTTGCGATTCATGAAAAGATAGTTCTCACGCAAAGACGCAAAGGCGCAAAGATAAGACGTGAAAATTTAGAGATGGGGGATGATCCTGTCGGGTTTTGGGAGCATCCCGGATATACCAAGTCCGGCTTCAAACGGAACAAACTTACTGATAAATCGAATTCTGTTTACGGAAAACGAAAACGGAAAACGGTATCATTGGGCAAGGATGGCAACAATCCTGGCCGCGGCCTGGCCGTCCCAGAGTTCGGGGACCCGTCCTTTTTTCCCGCCGGTGGAGTTGAAGGTTTCGTATGCGGCGAGGATTCCTTGATAATCCGTGCCTCCCAGGATGTTGGTCCCTTCGGTGATGGTCACCGGTCTTTCCGTATTTTCCCTGATGGTGATGCAGGGGACACCCAGCGCCGTGGTTTCCTCCTGCAGGCCGCCGCTGTCCGTCAGCACCAGGGCAGCGTCCTTCCAGAGCCGCAAAAAGGTTTTATAGGGCAAGGGCGGTAAGAGATTAATGCGCCGGTTCTCGAGGCCCGGGGCCAGACCCAGGGCCTCCAGTCGCTGCCGGGTGCGGGGATGCGCGGGAAACTCCACCGGCAGGTCCCGGGCGATCAGCGCGATGGCCTCCATGATCTCCCGGAGTTTGGCATCCGCGTCCACGTTGGCAGGGCGGTGCAGGGTGAGCACGGCATAAGGTTGCGGACGGTTCCCCGGGGCCTCCTCCAAGGAGGCCAACTGAAAGAAAAGGGTGTCCACCATGACATTGCCCACAAAGTGGACGGTCTCCGGGGGCCTGCCCTCGTGCTGCAGATTGGCCAAACCGCTCCTCTCGGACACGAAAAGATAATCGGCCAGCACGTCGGTCACCATGCGGTTGATTTCCTCGGGCATGGTCAGATCCCGGCTGCGCAGCCCGGCCTCCACGTGGGCCACCTGGATGCCCATTTTTTTGGCCACCAGGGCGCAGGCCAACGTGGAGTTGACGTCTCCCACCACCACCACTATCTCCGGTTTCTCCCGGGTACAGACTTCTTCGAAAGCCGTCATGATCCTGGCGGTTTGCACCGCGTGGGAGCCTGGGCCCACTCCCAGGAAGTAATCCGGGCGCCGGAGCTCCAAATCCTCAAAAAAGGCCTGGGACATCTCGTAATCATAGTGTTGGCCCGTATGCACAATTATCGGGTGTAAGTGATCGGAGTAAGACTGGTCGATGACGCGCAACAGGGGGGCGATTTTTATGAAATTGGGACGGGCCCCGGCGACCAGGATGATTTTTTTTGTTTTCATTATATCTGCGTCTTGCTTTGCGTCTTTGCGCCTTTGCGTGAGATATAATCTTTATAATTTTATAATCTTTCCGGAGAAAGACCGATGCCTGAGCCGATTACTTATGCTTATACGTTTGATGATTTATTGTTAATGCCGGGGCCGTCCGCGGTGTTGCCCAGCGAGGTGGACCTGTCCA
>DYJG01000690.1 GCA_020723225.1 Desulfobacca acetoxidans
GAGCAGAGATAGTAATCAGTGATCAGTAAGTAATCAGTAGAAAAGGAAACTTTGGCTAAAACTGATCACTGATTACCTCTACTACGTTAAGTTTTACGAAGAATCATCAATTATGATTTGGCGCAAACAACAAGGGCAGAAGCCCAGCATCAGGATGATCATGCGTTGGAGTTCCCTTTTGGCGCGAGGGAGGGTCCACCCAGAAGTTTTTTTTAGCCCGGAAGCCCTCCAAAACCAAAAAGCCAAAAGCCATCATCGTCAAAGTGACGTGATGTTGCCAGCCCATCCAGGATCGTCCTTCAAAATGGTCCAGCCCCAGTTCATCTTTCAGCTGCTGATAGTTTTGTTCAATAAAATAGCGGATCTTGGCCCAGCAGACCAAATCCCGCAGGGTGGTGGTTGCCGGCAGGTTGGAGAACCAAAATCTATTGGGTTCCGATTCCCCAGGCGGCCATTCCGCCAGCAGCCAACCGATGGGTTCCGTCACCTGGCCCTGAAAATAGCCAATGGCAGGTTGCACCCGCAGGGCGGCAAAGCGGCTGCGCAACTGTCCTTTCGTTCCTTCTCGCCAAGTGATCTCTTGCCAGGCGCCTTCCGGCAGGAGCCGCGCTACCTCCAAGACTTGGTGGGGCTTGGGCAAGGGAGGCTCGCCTTTGGGGCGTCGTCCGCGGCCGGGAGGCCTGATGGCCTGCGGCTCGGTCCAGACCGTAGTATCCTTGGTGACCCCCACCAGATAACGATACCCACGGGATTCCAACTCCCGGCGAAATTCCGTCGTCATCCCGTAAGCGGCATCGGCCGTCACCACTTCTGCGGACAGACCCCATGCCCGGGCTTGATCCAACAACTCCAGGGCAATCCGCCACTTGGGCCGAAACGTTATGTCGGCCGGAACCCGTGCCTTCTGCCGGCGTTCGGCATCTTCGGTCCACGCCTTCGGCAGATAAAGCTGAAAATTCACCGGGAAACAGCCGTCAGCAGTAGCATAGTTCAGACTGACGGCCACTTGGCAGTTGCCCACCTTTCCCAAGGTTCCCGAATATTGCCGGCCCACACCCACGGAGTGCTTACCCTTTTTCGGAAACCCCGTGTCATCCACAATCCATGCTCCCCCGGGAGATGCCGCCGCCATCATCTGGCCAGCCAGGCTTCTCCGGATTGCCAGCCAATCCCAGGGGCTTTGATTGATGAACTGTTGCAACGCCTGGACATCGCCGCCGTAACGGGCAGCCATACCTGCCGCATTCTTACGGCCTCCTTCCAAGAGAAGCCCTTGAACATAAAGGGATCCCCAACGGCGACGTTCGGATCGGCCCAACATGAGCAAAAGCGGCTCAAGAAAAGCCTCCAGGCGACCACGGGCCTCGAGCAATTCTTGTTTGTCCATGCCCCCATGCTTGCACATGGGAATATAAATGTCAACACTTAACGTAGTAGAGGTAATCAGTGATCAGCCATCAGTGATCAGTAGAAAACCACAAGCATGAGAGATTATTGAT
>DYJG01000691.1 GCA_020723225.1 Desulfobacca acetoxidans
CCGAGAACGGTGAGGTTGGGCATCTGGGAGCAGATGCTGGCGATATTCGGGTTCTCCCACACCGCCTTGAGCCGGGCCTGCTTGTCCGTGAAGCCTTTTTCCACGAAACGCCCCGCCATTTTCAGTTCGGCCTCGCTGTCGCACAACACCGGGCCGCCGCCCTGGGTCTTCATGGCCACCAGGCCCACTCCGGCCTTGACGCAGGCGTTCACGGCCGCCTGCATCTTGGGGGTGTGCATCAGGCGAAAATTGTAGGTCATCATCACCGCGTCGATCCAGTCCAGTTTGGCCGCGCCCGCCAGACAGTCCTCCATGTTGGTGTGGGTGCTGAAGCCGAAGAACTTGAACTTGCCCGCCTTCTTCATGGCCGCGGCCCACTCCTTGATGGCCGGGGTCATTTCGTCGATGCCGCAGATGGCGTGGATGTAAAACAGATCCACGTGGTCGGTTTGCAGCCTCTTAAGGCCCTTATCCAGGCGGCCGGTGAGGTCGCCGCCCTTGGCCTGGAGCTTGGTGACCAAAAAGATCTCCTGGCGGGCGCCGGGGTTGCGGCTGAAGAAGCGGCCCAGCCCCTCTTCGCTCAAGCCGTTGCCGTAGGATTCGGCGGTGTCCCAGAAGGTGACCCCCCAATTCCGGGCCTGCTTGAGGAGGAGCTGGTTGTTGATGGTGTCGATCATGCAGCCCAGATTCAGGATGGACACGTCCACCCCGGTCTTTCCCAGTTTGCGTTTGGGCACGGCCGCGGCCTTGGCGGCCCCGGCCTTAGGCTCCGCGGCCAGGGCCGGGACCGCGCCGGCTCCCGCGGCCAGGCCTGCCAGGCCCACGCTTTTCAGGAATTCCCGGCGGGTGAGGCCGGTCTGTTTGGTGTTCCCGCTCACGATTGGTACCTCCTCGTTTACCTTCTCAAGGTTTCCTTAAGAATAGGCCAAGCTTTTCTCCCTCCCCCTTGAAGGGGGAGGGCCGGGGTGGGGGTGGCGTCTTTTGCCCCCCTATCCCAAACCCTTCCCACAAGTAGAAGAGGGGTTTGAGGGGTCTGAATCACGTTAAGCATTTTTCCGGCACAATGCCAGGGGCACGTTTCATAGCCCTAAATCAGCATCTTTCCCGGTTTGGAACGGGATTCGTTTTCACTGTAGACCCGGATGGCCCGCAGGCCCGCCACCGGGCACTCATGCTCGCACATGCCGCAGCCGATGCACTTGGCCGCGTCCACGTAAGGCCGGGCCAGGCGCACCAAGATATCCACCCGCACCCCGTCAGCCGGGAGGCCCTCCTTCTCCAGAGGCCGCTCCAGGATGAGCTTGACGCCGCCCAGGGCGGTGATGCGTCGCAGCGCAGAATCGGGCTGGCCCACGCCTTTAACGTAGTAATCACCGCTGGTCAGGTTCACATGGGTAGGCAGCGGCGCGTCCAGGTCCACCCCGGTTTCCCGGATTTTTGCGGCCAGGGCCTGGCCGTCCCGGATGGTCTCGAAAAAGGTGCGGGTAAAGATGGCCTTG
>DYJG01000038.1 GCA_020723225.1 Desulfobacca acetoxidans
AAAGTCATTTCGAATTTGACGGCCGCCTCCCGGACGATGGCCATGGCCTGGCGCAGGGTGAACCAGTAGGGGATGTGGGGATAATCCTCCAGGGGGATCATTAACTCTTTAACTTTTTTAGTTTCTGACATGGAAACCTCCCATCAATTGAGCTTTCATTTAAATTTTTACTAAAGATTCATACAGATTAGTCGAGAACCGGATTGCCGCGTAGAAAACAAAACCGGTGAGGTCCCGGGCATGGAGCCTGGGAGATAGATACGGTCCGACTTCTCCAAACGGATGGGTAAAGGGAGATCAATCAGGAGTAGCCCAAGGGCTATCTTCCCGCAAGAATTCCCGGTTCCAAAAGAGAACGCTCCAGCTCAGGATAAGGAAAATCCAAGTTCCCCTATTCCCGGCAGGCCGACCATCATTTTTTCAGGAAACCTGTCGGCTTTCCGCCCCCGCCTTGTTGAAGGGAGGATGGGGGTCATGCGTTTCTATTTTGGGGGTGTTAGGCGTGCAGCAGGAGAGGAGGGTCGTGCGCGAGGTACTTAAGATAAGAGTTGACCAACAACCATGCGGACGTTTTCATTGTAGGAATTTTCTTGGGTAGCATCGTAATCCCTTGAATAAAAGAATACTAGGTGCTTTATCCCAAGGAACCCGGACACCTGGGTTCACCGAAACCTGTTGCTCTCTTTCCCGCCTCGCGACGGGTTCGGCTATCTTGGAATTTCCGGTGAGCCTTGAATCGTTTTGCTGTCCATGCTCCAATAGCACTGGATATGGGAGAAACTTAGCATGGGGGATATAAAATTACCGTTAAGATACCGGGGGGAGCCGTTAATTTTTTGTTAAGAAGAGGGCGTTTTGGACTCGGGGATCTGCTTTTTCCTGTCTCCGGAGGCTACCTGCTCCAGGCGCACTTTCGGGTCTAAGGACGAGGCGGCTGTGAAAAAATGGAGGGCTTTCGGGTGAGTGGTGGCCAGAATAAGGCCCATATGGCAACAAAGCATGATGTGTGCCAAACATAAATTTAGTCCAAGGCTCCCATACCGGTGAAAAATTCCTTGACAGGAATTCGGAGGCCCGATTATAAAGGACCCTATCGCTGGGGGATTGGACCCCTGGCAGCAGTTTCTTCGAGCAAATAAAACTAAACGCCTGAGCCACGAAGGCAGCCACCTGAAGGTGGGGTCTTGGTGGCTTTTTTATTGCTGATTTAAGGAAAAATATCAAGAAGTTAACCAAACGAGAAGGCGGCTCCCCCTGCCAAGGAAGAAAGCCGCCTTCTCCAGGACCGGATCGTCAGGACAACCGCGGCCCCGTCTCTTTTTCTACCAGAGGCGGAGCGGGTTGTCAAAATGTTGAGCCTACTTCTGGACCAGGAAAGGAGAATGAGGATGTGGGGGAACACATTTGCAAAGCATTTGGCTCTATTGCTCTTCTGCGCGGCCCTGCCGGTGACGGCCCTGGCGACGGAAAACCCGTCTCCGGAACCGGCGCCGCAGGAGCAATCGTCAAGCGCCAAAAAGGAGGGTGCTAAAGAGGACAAGGCGGAAGACGTCAACCAGATTCCGCAGATCGAGGTGCTGTCGTATCCGGAAAAAGCGGCTACCAGCAGCGTGGTCACCAAGGAAGACATCAGCTACGGTCCTTTACAAAACCTGCCGGGGTATCTGTCCGAGCTGTCCGGGGTGGACCTGAGCCGCCGCTCTTTGCTGGGGGCTAAAAGCCGCCAGTTGACGATCCGGGGCTTTGATGAATCCCGCTACCAGATTTACCTGAACGGCCGCACCTGGAAAGGGGCGGGGGTGAAAGGCGGCTTTTTCGTGGATTGGACCACCATCACCCCCACCGACCTGGAGAGGCTGGAAATCATCCGCGGCCCCCTGTCCGCGGAATACAGCAATACCCTGGGGGGAGCGGTGATCATCAACACCCAGAAGGGGAGCAAGGAACCTAAGATTTATTTCGACACCTACTGGGGCAGTTGGGAGACCCAGAACTACCGGCTGTTGACCACGGGCAGCAAGGGGCCGGTGGAGTACTCTTTCAGCGGCAGCTACGCCAACAGCGAAGGTTTTCTCCGTAATAATTTCGTGCACGACCGCTTGAATTTCAACGGCAGCGTTACTCTGAACCTCCCGTGGGACGGGAGTCTGACCGGCGCGGCCCGCTATATCAGCCAGGATCTGGGCATGATCGTTTATAACCGTCCCGATTCCGTATTCTACAGCAAAAGGGAACCCGACAGTGACGGGGACATCCTCTTCGGCCCGGGGATCAACTTCATCGGGGGCAACAGCGGCGGCCCCGGGGGGTTGACCTACGGCGATCGAAGCCATGTCTATTCTCAACGCTACGAGTTGGACCTGGAAGCGAAACAAAAGTTTCTTTACGGGGAGGCGCAGGCCCACCTCTTCTATTTCCAGGCGGTCCGGGAGGATTTCTTTTACGCCCTGAACGACCCGAACCGGTTGATTGCCAAACGGGGGAGCTGGGATGAGGACACCTGGGGCTGGAACTTGAAAGTGCGCCAGACCCCGGGGCCGGTGCGCCTGGGTTTCGGCGTGGAGGGGAATTATTACGGTTACGGCGGCATCACCTATAATTTCTTGGATCCCCAATATGTGAAAGCGCCTTTCCCTACCGGCACTTCAGGTTTAAAGAACGCCCAGAAGCTCCACGGCGGGTTCGTGGACGCGGCGGTGCCTTTCCTCAAGTATTTCGAACTATATCTGGGGTTGCGCTACGACAACTACGACGCCGCGGCCCAGCCTCTCAACAACGTCCGGGGGATCAGGGCCGACGGTTTAAGCCCCAAGAGCACCTTGACCTTCCGCCCCACCGATACCACCACCGCTTATATCTCGGCCAATTACAGTTACCGTTTCCCCACCATCCCGGAGTTCTACTGGTTCGGCGCCGGCTTTCAGCCGCCCGACCGGCCCCAGGCGCTCTCCCCGGAGTTCGGCATGAGCTACGAAGCCGGCATTACCCAGAAGCTGCCTTATAACTCCCTGGTGCGGGTGCGCACCTACTATTACGACATCAATGATTATATCCGCACCATCTTCGGTTTCCGCCCCAGCCGGGTGGTTTATAACCTCGATTTGGCCAGGTTCCGGGGCGTGGAGGTGGAAGGAGAAGTGGGCCTGCCCTACAACCTGGCCGCGTTCGCCAATTATACCTGGCAGCAGACCAGCACCAGTCCGGATCTCCTGAACGGCGATATCCGGGAACTGCCGGAATTGCCGGAGCATAAAGCCAATATCGGCCTGAAATATAAAAATCCCAACGGCGCCGAAGGCCGGCTCTACGTGCGCCTGGTTTCCCACCGGTATCAGCCCCAGGTCACGGTAACCAACAATGTGATCACTGCGGTAACCTTGCGGCCCATGAAGGGTTTTTACACCCTCAATCTGGAAGGGCGTTACCCGGTGGCCGAATACCGGGGCATGAAAGGGTTTCTCTATTTCGGCGTGGAAAACCTGACCAGCGAGTTCTACGAAGAGGACGCGGGTTTTCAAATGCCCACGGCCACCTTCTACGGCGGCATTCAGCTCCGTTATTAGGAGCAAGTAATCTCTATCGCGAAAGGATGAAAAATGACCAAGATAAGAACCACATGGCTGATCCTGGCAGTAGGCTTGACTTTATTTTTTAACGTCGCCCCCGGCGTCGGCGCCCCTCCGCAAGAGGGAAGGTTTTATGTCGTCAGCACCGGTCCCGCGGGCCCCGAACTGGCCACGCTCAAGGCCATCGAGACCATGAAAAATGCGGACCTGGTCTTGTGCGAACCGGGAACGGCCAAAAGGTTCCAGACCTATTTGCAGGGGAAAAAGGTGGAAGACCCCTGGCAGGAACTATGGCACCACCAGGGAAAAATCTGGATGAAGGAATTGTCCAGCTATCCCCCGGAAGAAAAGAAAGCAGTGTTAGCGGAGAAATCCCGGCAGCGGGATGAATTCGTCAAAAAGATGAAAATCCTCCTGAAGCAAGGCAAAAGGATAGCCCTGTTGGACGGCGGCGATCCCACCATCTACAGCCGGGCCTTCTGGCTGTTGGAGGGGTTGGACGAGGGCCAGGTGGAGATCATCCCCGGGGTGGGAGCCTATACTGCGTCCATGGCCGTGTTGAAAAAGGCAAGTACCGGCGGCGGCGCCCGCTTTGTGCTCCAGACTGCGCCCTTTTCTTTTTTCGGCAAGAACGAGCGGGACGACCTGGTCCAGGCCCTCTCCCGCTTCTCCGGCACCCTGGTCTTTTACATGGGCCTGACGGAAATTGAAGGCCTGGTGAACACCTTGAAGAAGTTTAACCCCGGGGATCTCCCTGTAGCGGTGGTTTACTGGGCGGGCTACCCGCAGAAGGAAAAGGTCGTCAAGGGGACTCTGGACAATATCCTGGCCTTGATCGCAGCGGAAAAAGAGAAATGGATGGGGATGATCATCGTGGGGCGGGCTATTACCGGCCCCCACTTCATTCTGTCGGAGTGAAGCGAGGATCTATTCCGAATCCATGCAAACGGCTATGAGGCATTGACCATAACAGAAGGAGATACATGATGAAAAGAAAATGGCCGGTGTTCGCTTTGGCCTTGGTTTTAGCCCTGCCGCTGAGCGCCCGGGCCCATCTGTTCTGGCTGCTTACTGATAAGGGTGCGCCGCAAGTGAATGAGGCCGTCCAGGTGGAAGTCGGCTTCGGACATAAGTTTCCCAAGGATGAAGAGATCAAGGATGAGCGCCTGGGCGCGGTCAAGGTTTTGCGGCTAGACGGCCGGGAGTTGGCCATGAAAAAAATCTCCACCACCCGCTATGAATTCGTTCCCCCGGCCGCCGGCGTCTATCTGTTCTCGGCCCGGGTGGTCCCGGGTTTCGTCACCCGCACGCCCCAAGGCATGAAAATACAAACCAAAAAAGGGGTTCCCGACGCCAACCTCTGCTTTCATTTCGACATGGCGGCCAAAACTCTCATAAGTGTCGGTGATCAAAAACAGGGGTTTGACCAAAGTGCGGGGAGCCTACTGGATATCCTGCCCTTAAAGAATCCGACCTCCTTGAAACCGGGTGAGAGCCTGCCGGTGAAAGTTATTTTTCAGGGCAAGCCCCTGGCCGGGGTGGAAGTCAAATTCATCCATGAAAATTGGCCTGATCCCCTGAAACCTTTCGCTACCCTCGGGAAGACCGACACCCAGGGAGAAATCCAGGTCAAGCCGGATAAACCGGGCAAGTGGCTGCTTATCGCCTCCCATAAGACCCCGTATGCCTCTCCGGAGGAGTGTGATGAGAATATGTACTCCGCCAGTCTCACTTTTACCGTGAGGTAAATTATGAAAAGCGCGGTGCGTGCCGGTTTGGAGGAAATGCCCGCGGCCCCGGGCCGCCGGGAGCGCCTGGGCCTGTTTTCGGCCACCATCCTGGTGGTGGCCAACATGGTGGGGACCGGAATCTTCACCACCTCGGGCTTTATCATCCAAGAATTGGGGAACCCCTGGGTAATGCTGGGATGCTGGGCGGTGGGGGGCCTCTTCGCCCTGACCGGAGCCCTGTGCTACGGGGAATTGGGAGCCCTGTTTCCCCGGGTCGGGGGTGAGTACGTTTTCTTAAGGGAAAGTTTCGGAGAACTGCCGGCCTTCCTGTCCGGATGGGTCTCTTTGCTGGTGGGCTTCTCCGCGCCCATCGCCGCCGCGAGCATGGCCTTTGCCGTGTATTTTCTGGCCGGGTGGGGCGGCGGCCAGGAGCTGGGCTGGGTCTGGAAAGTACAGGGGGTGGCGCTGCTGACGCTATCCCCTGTCACCTTGCTGGCCTCGGGGGTCATTTTGGCCTTTTCCCTGCTGCACAGTCACAGCCTGTTTTTAGGAAGCAGGGTTCAGAACGCCCTCACCCTCTTCAAGATAGCCCTGGTCACGGCTTTGGTGATCCTGGGCCTGGGCTGGGGCCGGGGCTCCCTGTCCCATTTCAGCCCGGCGCCGCGCTTGGAGGCCTTTTTTTCCGGTGAGTTCGCGGTTTCCCTGGTCTTCATCACCTTTGCCTATAGCGGCTGGAATGCCGCGGCTTACATGGGGGGCGAAATTCATCGCCCCAGCCGGAATATCCCCCTGGCCTTGTTGAGCGGCACGGTCCTGGTTACTGTCATGTATCTGTTGCTCAACCTGACGTTTATTTACGGACTCTCCTCCCGGGAGATGAGCGGGGTTCTGGCGGTGGGGGAGAAAGCGACGCAGGCCCTCTTCGGGGTGCGCATCAGCCGGATATTTTCCGGGGCCATCGCCTTGAGCCTGCTGTCTCTGATCAGCGGCTTAATAATGACCGGTCCCCGAATCTACCAGGCCATGGCCCAAGACCGCCTTTTCTTCAACAGCATCAGTAAATTGAAGAGCCAAAGCGCTACCCCGGGCAATGCCATCCGGCTGCAAGCCGGTCTGGCGCTTTTTATGGTACTCACCGCGTCCTTTGAAAACCTCCTGGTTTTCATGGGTTTTACCCTGTCGCTCTTTTCCCTCCTGGCAGTGGCGGGGTTGATGGTTTTAAAAAGGAAGGACCCGGCCCAGGATTTGCACTATAAAACCTGGGGTTACCCCTTCACTCCCATCCTGTTCATCCTGGGGAATCTCTGGATTATTCTCTTTTCCATTATCAACCGGCCCGCGGTTTGTCTCACGGGCCTGGCCGCCATTCTCTCGGGCGCAGTCTTTTTCTTCTATTTCAAACAGCGGCCCGGAAGAAACGCCTTATGAACAGCGGCAGGGCCCCGAAGTGGTTTCACACAAAGACGCCAAGGCGCAAAGGCGCAAGAGTTTGTTAATAATAATTCTTAGTGTCTTTGCGTCCTTGCGGCTTTGCGTGAAATAAACTGAGAGGTAGTCTGACTTCCCTTCTTTCTCCCTCAAGGCAAAATTTAGTAAGCCGCCAGGCGGAAGGCCAGGGGCACCTGGATAACGAGCTGGGAGCGGTTCAATGCCGGAGGCAGGGGGGAAAACCGGCCTACCTTATGCAGAGCTTCCGCAGCCGCGCCATCCAAAACTTCGTGTCCCGAGGAGCGGGCGATCCCATGCCCGGCGATTTCCCCGCCACTGGCGATGGTGAATTTCAGGACCACCACTCCTTCCAGGTGATGTCGCCGGGCCGCGTAAGGATACTTTTTCTGCTTCTCCAACAAACGGCGCACCTCCGCCAGGTAGCTTTTCAAAGCGTCGCCGGCCCCTGACCCCGGACCCGGGTCCGCTCCGGGGCCCGAGCCGCCTCCCAAGCCGGAGCCGGGACCGGAACCCCGCCCGGCTCCCAGCCCGGTGCCCGCACCCTGGCCCCGGCCTGCCCCCGATCCCGCGGCCGCGGCCGCGGCCGGGCCGGGACGCACCGGCGTCGGCGCGGCAGGCCGCGGCAGTGCCAGGGCCGGGGGCGGAGGCTCTTCGACTTTGGGAACCGGCCGCGGCTTGATCTGCTTGGGTTTAGGCTTTTCTTTGACCGGCTGCGGTCCGGGAGGCGGAGGCTGAGGGGGGATTTGCGGTTTCACGGCGCCGCCGCCCGCGCCGCCGCCGGCGTGGCCCGACCCGGAAGCCAGGCAGATGGCTTCCACCGCCACCACCCGCCGCGGGCGAGGCGTCTCGACGGACCACCACAACGCGGAGCCCAGAAGCAAGCCGTGCAACGCCGCCGAGGCCAAAATCGCCCCGCTCCAGGAGGTCCAACCCCGGTTTGATTCACATCTCTGCATGGTCATAAAGTCTTATGCAAGCCCGTCTCTTTTTAAACAGCCTACCTGATAACTCTTTGTTAAATCACGATCTTTTAACCGAAAACCGAAAACTGAAAACCGAGAACCGGCCCTAACGTGGTTCCACCTCAATGCCGATGCGCTGCACTTTCAGGCGCTTCAGGCGGTCGATGACTTCCACCAAGCGGCCGTGCCGGACGTGCTTATCCGCGGCGATGATGGCCTTGGGCTCCTTGCCGTGCATCTGCTCGCAGAAAATCCGGTCAAATTCCCCGTCCTGGACCAGCCGCACTCCGTTGATGGCGATGCGCCCCTCGCCGTCAAGGCTGATGATAATGGGCACTTTCTCCATTTTTTCCGCGTGGGTCGCCTGGGGCAGGGCGATGGAAAAGGTGCGGGGCAGGAGGATCGTGGCCGTCAACAGAAAAATGATAAGGATCACCAGGACGATATCCACGAAGGGGGTCATGTTGATCTCGGTGATGGGGCCGTGCTGGTGGCTCTTCACGACAGCCTCCCGGTTTGACGCATAGGTAGAGGCGCTTCTAAGACAGCCTCCGCCGCGGCCGGACCGTTAAGGTAGGTCAGCAGGATGCGGCTCAGGCGCTGGGAGCGCTCCAGGATGGCATGCAACCGCCGGTGAAAGAAGTTATAAGCCATCACTGCGGGGATGGCCACCAGCAGCCCCACCGCGGTAGCCACCAGGGCCTCGGCGATCCCCGACATCACCGCGGGCCCGCCGCCGCCTTCGGTCAAGGCCAGGTCTTTGAAGGCGTGGATGATGCCCAGCACTGTCCCGAACAGACCGATAAAGGGAGCATTAGCCCCCAGGGTCCCCAGAAAGCCGAGACGCTTTTCCAGAAACTGCCCCAGGCGGATGCGCTCAGCCTCCATTGCTTCCTCGGCCGCGGACCGGCCGCGCTGAATCTGGGACAACCCCGCCAACAGCACTTGGGGTTCGAAACCGAGGGCGGCTTCGCAGCGGACCGCGGCCTCCGTCCAGGCGCCCTTGGCCAGCAAAGGTTCTATCACCGAGATGAAAGCGTCTTCAGAAAAACGGCCCCGATAAAAAATCCTGGCCCGCTCCAGCATCACCGCCACCGAAGCGATGCTCAGGATAATTAACAGGCCCAGCACCCAGGCGCCTCCTCCCAGGGCCAGGTTCAACATCATTCTGGTCAGGTCCATTTCCGCCTCCGCAAACAAAAAAAGCCATGAAGCCCGGCCCTTCAGGACCGTAAACCTTCATGGCTCTATGATTATTAGGGGTTTTAACAGGGAATTGCTCGAGAGTTCTCTCTCGAATTGACCGATTGTAAATCCATAGTCCATTTCCTGTCAACCGCCATTCTTACATTTAGACTTAGTCTTCCGGATTTTTTTCCGGAAACGACCTGGGCAAAAGGTTGAATAAAGACTTGAATTTTGTAAGAGGGTCATTAGATTATATGAACTTTCATCAACCTTTTGACCGGTGACGCGCCGAACCGGATTTTGCATTTTGATCCGGGAACTTTACCCCTGTTTTCCAGCCGGGAAAGCGCAGGCTGAAGCCAGGGGCTGCCGGATTTAACCTGGGGAAATTGAAGCCGTGAAATCTTTCGAAGAACTGCTGGCGGGTTCGGTGGCGGCCCATGGCCATCTCTGCCCGGGCCAGGTGGTGGGGGTGCGCATGGCCATGTTGGGCCTGCGTCTCCTGGATTTCGAGGCGCCACCGACTTATCTTCAATTGAAGCAGCTCATCGTTTTCATTGAAATGGACCGCTGCACCGGTGACGCCGTGGCTTACGTGACCAACGCCAGGCTGGGGCGGCGGTCTTTGAAATTCGTGGATTACGGCATCATGGCCGCCACTTTTGTTAATCTGGGCCCCGACCGGGCCTTCCGGATCATCTCCACGGAAGAATCCCGGGATTTGGCGGCCCTCTATGCCCCGGAAGAACCGGACCGCCGTCGGAGACAAACCGCGGCCTATAAAGTGATGCCGGATAGCGTCATGTTTCGCGTCCAGGAGGTGAAGATGGACCTTACCCCCTTTGATCTTCCCGGCCCGACCCGCCGGAAAGCCGCCTGCATGAAGTGCGGCCAGGTGGTGCGGGATAACCGGGAAGTGAGGGTAAACGGCTCCGTCTATTGCCGCCCCTGCGCCACCGGGGCCTATTTCACCGAGGCCCGGGAGATCGCCTGGCCGGAAATGAACCGGCCGCCTGATACCCTCCCTGACCTCTCCAGGCTCACCGACTCAGACTCCTCCGGCTTGTGTTTGGGGCCGGGAGAGACAGCGGGGAAGAGAGATGATTAAAATCGTGAAGCTTGAAGAAGCCGTGGGCACCAAGCTGGCTCACGACCTCACCGAGATTCGGCCGGGGGATTTCAAGGGGCCCGCGTTCCGCCAGGGCCATACCGTCTGCCAGGAAGACCTCTGCCACATGCAGCGCCTGGGGAAAAACCACCTCTATGTCATCGATCTGGAGGATGACGAAATCCACGAAAACGAGGCGGCCGCCATCCTGGCCGACGCCCTGGCCGGAACCGGCGTCACCTGGGAGAACAACCCCAAAGAAGGCAAGATCGACCTCTATGCCGCCACCGACGGCCTCCTTAAGGTGGACGTTCCGGCCCTGGCCGCCTTCAACCTGGTGGATGAGGTCATGTGCGCCACCCTGCACAGCCACACCCGGGTTAAAAAGGGCGAAAAAATCGGAGCCACCCGGGCCATCCCCCTGGTCATGAAGCGGGCCGCGGTGGAGCGGGCCGCGGCCATCGCCCGGCAAAACGGCGCGGTGCTGTCCGTGGCTCCCTTGCGCCAGGCCAATGCCGGTTTGATCATCACCGGCAACGAAGTCTATCATGGCTTGATCCGGGACCGCTTCGCCCCGATCTTGGGACGGAAGGTGGAGGCCCTGGGATCCGAGGTGGCCGCGGTGGAATTTCTTCCGGACGATGCCCCTGCCATCGCCCGGACCATTCAGGCTTTTTTACAGCAAGGCTGCGACCTGCTCCTTCTTTCCGGCGGCATGAGCGTGGACCCGGATGACGTCACCCGCCACGCCATCCGCCAGGCCGGGGCCGCGGAAGTGCATTACGGCTCCGCGGTTCTGCCCGGGGCCATGTTCCTGGTGGCCTACCTGGGGGAAGTGCCTCTGCTCGGGGTGCCGGCCTGCGCCCTGCACCACCCGGTGACGGTTTTGGACCTGGTATTGCCCCGGATTTTGGCAGGTGAGCACATCGGCAAGGTGGAGCTCGCCCTCCTGGGGCATGGGGGCTTGTGCCGCGACTGCCGGGAATGCAGCTATCCCCACTGTCCCTTCGGTAAAGGCAGGTAGGTTCCGGGAGAAGACCCGGCACCGGTCAAGGAGAGGCAAAATGCCCCTTGAGTATGACCAGCTTTGCCGCCGCCTCGTGGAAGACAGTCGGGACGCCGTCATCTTTGCGGACCGGGAGGGAATTATCCGTTTATGGAATACGGGTGCGGAGGAAATTTTCGGCTTTCCGGCCGCCGCGGCTCTGGGTGAACCCCTGGATATCATCATTCCGGAGAACCTGCGGCAACGGCACGGGGACGGCTACCGCCGGGTCATGGCTTCCGGCGATACCAAATACGCCCATGCCCTGCTGGCCGTGCCCGCCCGGCGCCGGGACGGCTCCC
>DYJG01000039.1:0-7133 GCA_020723225.1 Desulfobacca acetoxidans
AGCACTCCATACCCGTAAATATCCAATTCTCCACCCATTTGTGGGTAATGATCAGCCCCTGGGGGGAGAGGGTTAGGGTGATGGGGGAGTAAGACCTTGCAATAACTGCAAATCTGCCATAAGCCTTTTCCTTACCCGCCGCTTGAGGGTAATGTTCAGGAGAGGGTCTGCGAGTTTCCCGATTCCAAACCCTTGCCTTGACCCGGCCCTTTCCTCTTTTCCCCCTGCACCGGGATGATTACAATGTTAATTTATGAGGATCATCGCCCATCTGGACATGGACGCCTTTTTCGCGGCGGTGGAGGAGCGGGACCACCCGGGACTCAAAGGCCTCCCCATCGTCGTGGGCGCGGACCCGGCCGGGGGCCGGGGCCGGGGGGTGGTCTCCACCGCCAATTACGCCGCCCGGAAATACGGCATCCATTCGGCGCTGCCCATTTCCACGGCCTGGCGGCTGGCCGAAAGGGCCAAAGCCCGGGGAGAGCCGGAAACGGTCTTTTTGGGGGTCAATTACCGCCGCTATCGGGAGGTGTCCGAGAGGATCATGGCCCTGGTGCGCCGCCGTTCCCCCCTGGTGGAGGAGGCGGGCATCGACGAGGTCTATTTCGATCTGAGCTTTGCTAGCTCCTTTGAGAAGGCGGCGGAGATCTGCCGGGAATTGAAAAAAGAAATTCGGGAACGGGAAAATCTCACCGCGTCCGTGGGACTCGCCCCCAATAAACTGGTGGCCAAGATCGCCTCCGATTTCCGCAAACCCGACGGCCTCACCGTCGTCACGCCGGAGGAGGCCGAGGCCTTTCTGGAACCCTTGGCGGTGCGGAAAATCCCCGGCATCGGCCCCAAGACCGAGAACCGCCTGGCTAAGGAGGGCATCCGCTTAGTCCGGGACTTGAAAAGATTCTCCCGGGAGGAATTGCAGCTGCGCTTCGGCAAATGGGGGCCGGAGCTCTATGATCGGCTCCGGGGCCGGCATGAGGCCCCGCTGCAGGAGGAATACGAACCCAAATCCGTGGGCGAGCAGGAGACCTTCGGGGAGGATACCGGGGACCTGAACCTGATCTTCGAAACCCTGCTGGGCATGTGCGGCGGCGTCTGGAAGCGCATGCGATCCGAAGGTTTCCTGACCTTTCGCACCGTGGTGGTGACCGTCCGGTTCGCGGATTTCGACACCCATTCCCGGAGCCACACCCTGGCCGCGGCCACCGGCTCCTTTGACCGGCTGCGGTTCACCGCCATGAAACTGCTCATGCCTTTCCTGGACCGGCGGGAGAACCCCCGGCGCAAGCTCCTGCGGCTCATCGGCGTGCGGGTGGAAAAATTGGAGAAGTAGGGAAATGCTTGCGGGGCTTGCTTTTGGCAATCGCTGGAGAAGACTAAAGGCAAACTTCTGATGGAACCCGTAGGCGCCTACGGGCCGGTGGCAGGGAAGTCCGGAACCTCCCGGGCTTAAGGCTCATGCGCCTCTTCCCGGCGGAGATCAGGCGCGGCCGCATCTTTCTGGACCCCGGGACCCGCCGCCAGATACTGCCCCATGACCAGGAGGTAGGCCTCCTCCTCCTGCATCTTCTCCCGAAGCATCTCCCGCACCAACCGGCAAATCCCGATGTTCCGCGCAGCCGCCCGGCTCCTGGCCCAGTGGTTGACTTCTTTGTCCAGGGTGATGTTGACTTTCTTCATAATCAAAAGGTAGTGCTGGCTGGTTCCATGTCAATAGATAGGAACTATTAGGGCAAGTCTTCGGGGGAAATAAGGAAGGGATTAACCACTCGCAGGTCGCCAACCTCCATTCCTGCCTGGAAATCTTCACTCAGTAAATACCGGCAACCCGCGGCCTGGGCCGCAGCCGCAATCAAGGCGTCCCACCAGGAGAAGCCATAACGGTCCTGGATAAGCCAAGCCCCTTCCAGCAGCCGAATGTCCGTCAGCAAGGGCTGCCAGGCCAGCAAGGCCCTGATGACCCTGCGGGCTGTGTCGGGCTCCATCCCTGGTTTCATCTTGGTTGTGACGGTCGCATAAAATTCCTGGAGCACCTGGTAGCTCAAGCGCCCTGTCCGGCTCTCCCAGAGAGCCGCGATCCAGGCCGCGGCTTTTTTCTGTTTTTCCGGCTCCGACGTGTCCTGGCAGTACACCAACAAGTTGGTATCCACAAAAATATTAGCGCTCATAGAGTTCTTCGCGTCGGGGGTAATGTTCTCCGGGTTTTTTCAGGGCCTTGGGTTTGACCGAGAAGTACTGCTCCATGGCCAGGAGGTAGGCCTCTTCTTCTTGCATCTTTTCCTTGAGCATCTCTCCCAGCAGACGGGAGACGCTGGTATTCTGTTCTGCGGCCCTGATCCTGGCCCAGCGGGCCACCTCTTCATCCAGAGTGATGGTCACGTTCTTCATAACACAATAATAGTGTAACACGAAGACTGTGTCAATAGATTTGCTCTAATAATAGCTCATTTCTTCCTGAGAAAATAGGCAGATCTTGCCGCCCTAGTAACCTGCCGTCTTTTCTAATAAGCAAAATTAGCAACCAATTCAACATGATATCTTGCCATGGCGCTGGCATTTTTCTTGCTTCTCGGGTGTTAACCCCTTCCGGGTGAAGTGTGATCCTTTGTTTGCATCCAGGCCAATTCTTTTACCGGCGGCGCTATGAACCTTTTGGTGGTGGGAGGTTTTTTCCTTACCGAGGCCCTGGAGATGCTGGGCCATCGGGTGATCCACGCGCAAGAATTTGCTTCCGGCCCCGGGGAAGAGGTGGATCTGGCCGCGGTGTGGGAGCGGTTGCCGGCCAATGACCGCCCCGACCTGGTCCTGGTAGTGGAGCGCCTCGGTCCCCGCCGCCTCCCCCTCAATCTGGAAAAGATCAAGGTTCCCCGGGCTTTCTATGCCCTGGACCCCCACCTCAACCTCTATTGGCACCGGAAATACGCCTCTGCTTTCGACCTCATCTTTACCACCCAGCAGGCCAGCATGTCGGCCTTTAAGGCCAAAGGAAGGCCGGTCCATTGGCTCCCCTGGGCCGTGAACCTGGGGGTGGTCTTCGATCACGCCCTGCCCCGGACTTACGAGATCGCGTTTGTGGGCCGGGTGGACCCCTGGTTGCGCCGCAAGCGCCACTGTATCCTGGAAGCCTTGAAGAGCCGTTTCCCGGTGCGCCTCTGGGGGGACCGGGCCGACAACCAGGTGGACCAGCAGGAGATGGGGCGCATCTACAGCCAGGCCCGGGTGGTGGTGAACGAGTCCATCCAGGGGGAGGTAAATTTAAGGGTCTTCGAGGCATTGGCTGCGGGGGCCCTGCTCCTCACCGAGGACGTGGGTCCCAATCTCTTGGGCCTGTTCACCCCCGGCCGGCATTTGATCACCTTTGGGCCCCAGGATCTCCTGGAAAAAGCCGCCTACTTTCTCAGCCATGAGGAGGAACGTCTGGCCATCGCCACCAAGGGCCGGGAGCGGGTCTTGGCCCGGCACCACACCCTGGCCCGGGCACGCCAGTTCCTGGAGTACCTGGGGGAAGGGGGCTGGTCCCGGCAGGCCGCAGATCATTTGCAACTGGGGCAGACCCTGTTGCATCTCTCCTTCCGGGGGCTTTACCAGGTCCGGCTGGGGATGGCCCGGGCCCGGTTTCATCTCCGGAAAGCCCTGGAGGAACATCCCGATTGCGCCCCCGCCTATCTGGCTCAGGGCCAACTGGACTTGATGGCCCACGACCCGGGGGGGGCATTGGCGGCTTACGATCAGGCCCTGGCCCTGGCTCCCGGGGATTTCCACGCTCACCTCCTCCGGGGGCATCTGCTGCGGCATCAAGGGGGCTTGAGGAGCGCGGCCGCGGCCTTCCGTCAGGGCTTGAAGCACGCGGCCCAAGCCCCTTATCAATTGCGGCGGGCGGTGCGGGCCTTGATTCCCGGGGAGATGGATACCGCGGCCTTCTTCACCGGCCTGGGAGGGATTTACGAGGCACAGGGCCTCACCCTGGAGCCCGGTTATCCCCCGGCCCCCGAACCCAGGTTCTTTGCGTACGCTGTGGAATACTACCTTCATGCCTTAAAACTGGACTCCGTATACGTGCCGGCCTTGAAATCCCTGGGGATTCTCCTGGAGCGCCACGGCCTTTCCTGTGAGGCCATCCCCTACTTGGAAAGGTGGGCTCAGGCGGAACCAGAGAACCCCGAAGCCCGCCGGCTGCTGGGCCGGGCCCAGTTGCAGGGTTATCAGCCCCGGGAAGGCTTGAAGAATTTGCTGATGGCCCAGGTCCTGGAACCCCGGATGGACCTGATGGAAGCCCTCAGGGGTCTGCCCGTGGCCCCGGGGACCTTGAAGACCTTGCTGCCTCAAATTACTCCGGAGGAATTATGGACCTGCCAGGCTCTCCCCTGTTAATCGGTTTCTATACCGAAGGCCTGCCTTTCGATGGGGCCACCATCTACGAGAAAGGCCTGGGGGGCAGCGAATCCGCGCTCTATTTCCTGGCCCGGGAGTTTGCCAAACAAGGCCACCGGGTCCAGGTCTTTTGCCGCACCCGGCGGCCGGGCTCCTATGAGGGGGTGGAATACCGCCATTTGGAAAGCTTGCCCGCAGTTGCGGCCACGCAAATTTTTGACGTCTTCATCGTCAGCCGTTTTCCCGGGGTCTTCAATCTGCCTTTCCAGAGCCGCTTAAAGGTGATGTGGAATCACGACAACCTGGTGGAGCCCCAAACTTACCGCCGGGAAACCTTTCGGGCCGACCTCTTTTTCACCTTAAGCGCCTACCATGAAGCGGAATATCTTTCCCAGCTGCCGGAGCTGGCGCCTTTTTCCCACCGCACCAAAAACGGCGTGGACCTGGAGATGGCACAAGCAGCCGCCCGGGCCGCGGACAAGGACATGGCCAAGGTCGTTTACGCCTCCCGGCCGGAGCGGGGTCTGGAGATCCTGCTGCGCCACATCTGGCCCCGGCTGCTTCAGGCCCGGCCCGAGCTGCAACTATATCTCATGGGTTATGAGGCCCCGAATAAACCCGGGCAGGAGCATATGGCCGGCCTGGTGGCCAACGCGCCCCGAACCACGGTCCTGGGGAGCCTGGCCAAACCGGAATACTACCGCCATCTGGCCGAGGCCGCATTGCTGCTCTATCCCTGTTCCTTTCCGGAGATCAGTTGCATCGTCGCCCTGGAGGCCCAGGCCCTGGGCACCCCCATCATCACCAGCCGGGATTTTGCGCTCACGGAAACAGTGGGGGTCTCCCGCTACCTGATCTCCGGGCGTCCGGCCTTTCCCGCGTATCAGGAGGCCTTTGTGGACCGGGCTCTCCTTTATCTGAACGACCGCGACCGCTACCTGCAGGATACCGCCGCGGCCTTGGAGTGGGTGCGGGAGCGCTATTCCTGGCGGCAGATCGCCGGGGAATGGCTGGAACTCTTTACCCGTTATCTGGCCCGGCAGGAAGAGCAATTAACCTATTCCCTGTTTCTGGGAAACCAGGGCGGGACCTCATGCTCCTGGCCGGCGCCGCCGCCCGCGGAGGTGCGTTACCTCACCCTGCTGGAGCGGCAGATGGACCTGGCCCTGCTGAAACCCCGCCTGGAAGCGGAAGCCCGGGGAGAATGGCTTCTGCTGCTGGAGGATGCCGCCTTGTCGGGGGCTTTGCCTCCGCTCCAGCTCCTGATGGATGCCAACAGCGTGGATTGGTTCGGCTTCCGCCGGGAGCCCCAGCCCCCGGGCCACTGGTCCGGAGTGCTCTTCCGGCGCCATTGCCCCATGAACCCGGATAACGGCCTGGAGGTGATGATTCCATGATGCATTTTTGGGTTTTCAGCTTGCTGTTTGTTTTCGGTTGGCTGATGGAGTAACGGAACCTTTCCGGTCTCTGAAAAGCTGGACCTCACGCAAAGACGCCAAGGCGCAAAGAAAGGCGATACATTTGTTTTAAGGGAAACAAGGGTTTTTGATCCCAAAAGGCGCGTGGGAATGAATTGCATAACTCCCTCTCCCCCCAGTGGGGGAGAGGGTTGGGGTGAGGGGGGCGGCGGAGCACATCACCATTTTTATGAAAGAAAGCCGAAAATTATGCAAACTTTAAGCCTCTGCATGATCGTTAAGAACGAAACCGGGAACCTGGACCGGAGCCTGGCCCCGTTGATCCCTTTTGTGGACGAGGCGGTGGTGGTGGATACCGGCTCCGACGACGGCACTCCGGAGCTGGCCGCCGGCCTGGGGGCCAGGGTGCTCCACTTTGCCTGGAGCCATGATTTCGCGGCCGCCCGGAACTTCTCCCTGGAGCAGGCCGCGGGGGATTGGATCATGTGGCTGGACGGGGACAACCGCGTGCCCGAAGAGGATGCGGCCCTCCTTAAATCCCTGGTGCAGCGGCCCCAGGACGCGATTCTTTGGGCTACGGAAATTCTGGAGCCGGGCGGCGGCCGCCTCCTGCAAAAACGGCTCTTCCCCCGCCGGCCGGAGATCCGTTTCCGCTACCGGGTGCATGAGCAGCTCTGCCATCCCCCGGACCTGGCCCAGGTCATCACGCCGCTGCACATTTACCACTGGGGCTACGAAACCCGGGAACTCCGCCAGGCAAAGGCCAGGCGCAACCTCACCTATCTTTTGGCCGACCTCCAGGAGCGGCCGGAGGATTTCTATCTTAGGTATCATTTGACCCGGCACCATTTCTATGCCGGGGAGCTGGAAGAAGCCTGGGGCCAGGTGCAAATGGTGCTGGCCACCCCCTGGCTGGAGGCCCAAAACCCGGAAATTGCCCGCCATGCCCGGTTGCTGGCGGCTCTCATCCTGGACCGGGCGGATGACTTGTCCGGGGCATTGCGGCAATTCCGAGAGGTGGTGGAGCGGTATCCGGATTACGGCCTGGCCTGGTATCACCTGGGCCAGACCTGTTTCCGCCGCAACGACTTCGACACCGCGGCCCTGGCCCTGGCCCGGTTTTTGGAGCTGGGCTGCGGCCACTTCCTGCTGGATCAGCCGGAAGAAAAGTTGACTTTGACGGCCCTGTTGACCCGGGCCCAGGCCCTTAGGCGGCTGGAGCGGTTTCCGGAAGCCGGGGAGGTCCTGAAGGACGCCCAGCGGCGTTACCAAAAGGAGCCCGGGGTTTGGCTGGAGACCGCGGCCCTGGCCAGGGCCTGCGAGGATGAGCGCGCCGCGCGGCGGGCC
>DYJG01000039.1:7233-11315 GCA_020723225.1 Desulfobacca acetoxidans
CGGCCCGTCACCCTCCACAGCCCCCGGGAAGCCTGGAAGGAGGCCGAGGCCCTGGCCGCGCGGGCGCCGGTGGCCCCATCCCGGCCGCTGCTGGCCTTGGGATTGGGCCTGGGGTACCATCTGCTGAAGCTGCTCCCCCGGCTGGCCCCCGAGCAGCCCCTGGTGGTGGTGGAACAGGACCCGGAAATCCTTTGGGCCGCGCTCCAAAGCCTGGACTTGACCCCGCTCCTGGCCCGGCCCCGGACCGTCTTGGTGGTTCATCCCGACGCCTTGGAAACCGTCAGCCATTTGCAAACACGCCTGCATCTGGGCAACGGCGGCGGCGCTCCCCTACTTTGGGGGCACCCCGCGTCGCTCCGGGCCGCCAATGGCTTCTATGAAGAAGTGATCGCCGCCTTCCGGACCCCCCGGGCTGTCCCGGTAAGGTCTTGCGGCCTGAAAAAAGAGAGTTTGCGGGTCCTGGTGGTCAATTCCGACTATTTCCTGATCCCGGAAGTGTCACGGGCCTTCAAGCAGTTGGGTCATGAACCGGAGATCATCACCTTTGACAAGCGCCGGGACAACCCCGAAGAAGTGCTGCAACGCATCCTGCGGCAGGTGGTGAATTTTCCCCCGGATTTAGTCTTCACCGTCAACCATCTGGGCTTTGACCGGGAGGGCCTGCTGGTGGAGGCCCTCAACCGCCTGCGGCTGCCTTCGGTCTCCTGGTACGTGGATTCCCCGGCCATCATCCTCAATCTCTACGGCGGCCCCAAGAGCGACCTGTCATACATCTTCGTCTGGGACCCCACCTATGTGCCCGAGGTCAAGGCCCTGGGCTTCAGCCGGGTCTATACCCTGCCCTTGGCCACCGACCCCGGCGTCTTTAATCCCCGTATGGGTGCGGACCTGAGCCGGTGGCGGGCCCCGGTCTCGTTTGTGGGCAATTCTCTCATCGGCTCGGTGGCCGCCAAGCTGGAACGGCTGCCTTCCACCCCGGAGTTTCTGGAGATGTTCCGGCAACTCCAGGAGGCTTTCCAGGCCCAACCCTTCCGCCGCCTCGACCTGCTCCTGGCGGACCTGGGTTTGGCGGACCATGCCTTAATCCGGCAACTCAACATCAACCAATGGACGGACCTGGAGGCCGGGATCATCTGGGCCGCCACCCGGGACTATCGCCTGGAGTGCATCCGGCGGCTGGCCCCCTTTAAGCCCACGATTTACGGGGACTCCGGTTGGGGAGAACTGGTGGCCGCGCCGTTCCGGCTCCATCCGGAAGTCAATTATTACCGTGACCTACCCCCCATTTATGGGGCCAGCGCCGTCAATTTCAACGCCACCAGCATGCAGATGAAGGCCGCGGTCAACCAGCGGGTCTTTGACGTGCCCGCGGCCGGGGGCTTCCTGCTCACCGATTTTAAGGAACAACTGGCGGAAGTCCTGGAACCGGGGAAAGAAACGGTCTGCTACCACCATCCGGAGGAGATTCCGGAACTGGTGCGTTTTTACCTGGACCACCCCGAGGCCCGGCGGCGGATCGTGGAACGGGGCCGGGCCAGGATTTTGCGGGAGCATACCTACCGCCACCGGATCCAAGAGATGCTGGCGGTGCTGCGGAGGAATATGTGAGACGGTCTTTGGTCTACGGTCTTTGGTCTTCGGTTATTTAAGCGAAATATCAGAGAGTTAATTGAGTTATTTGTTTCAAGCGAATGTGTAACTGATATGAATCCATTGCCGGCATTTAAAGAAACCAGGGAAGATATCGGCCCCATTCAGGCCCGGTCGGGTTTGGTGAGTGCTGCATTACCCCGAAATATCCTGGTCCTGCAACTGGCCCGGCTGGGGGACCTGGTGCAGACCTGGCCTTTGCTCAGCCGTTTGCGCCGGGCCTATCCCGGAGCGAGGCTCACCCTGCTGACGGACCACCGGCTGCTGCCTTTACAGGCCGCGGGGCCGGAGATGGACGAAGTTATCGGGTTTGACTTTCTGCAACTCGGCTCCCTGGCTGCGGCCAATTGGCCCGGGGCCTACCAATTGCTGGCCGGCTTCCACCGGGACTTGCAGACCCGGCAGTTCGACCTGATCTTCAACCTCAACTTCTCCCGGCTCAGCCTCCTGTTGACGCATCTTTTGGGTGCTCAGGCCAAGGGGTATCTACCGGCCTTAGGCGGCCGGGAATTTTCCCGGGAGCCCTGGCTGGCCTGGATCTACAGCCTGGTCCACGCCCGGCGTTTCAACCGCTTTCACCTGACGGACGTCTTTCGCCACCTGGCGCCGGAGTCCGGTATGGCCCCGGCCATGGGGCGAGCCGGGGCCGGGCTCAAGGAAGAGCCGGTCATCGCCCTGCAACTGGCCACCCGCCACGAGCGGCGCACCTGGCCGCTTGAACACTTTACCCGGCTGGCGGAGTATTTGGCCAGGCAACTTTCGGCCCGGGTTCTGCTGTTAGGCACCAAGGCCGAACGCAGCCTGGGAGAAAAGCTCCGGGCCGCGTTGCCCCCGACACTCCGGGAACGGGTGGTCAATCTCCAGGGCCAAACCGGCCTGGAAGAACTGGTGGGGCAACTTAAGCAAACCCACCTGGTGGTCAGCGGCGATACCGGCACCCTGCACCTGGCCGCGGCCTTAGGCGTCCCCACCGTGTCCCTCTTCCTGGGACCGGCCCTGTGCTTCGAGACCGGCCCTTACGGTCCCGGCCATTACGTCCTCCAGGCCGAGCCCCCTTGCCACCCCTGCACCGAGGCCGCGTCCCCCTGTCCCCAGGAAGGCCCCATCTGCCTGGAGATGCTGCCGCCCGAACCTGTGGGCCGGTTCATTTCCGGCCTCCTGGAGCAGGGGGCTGCGCCCCGGGATCTTTCCCTGCCTGCGGGCTCCCGGATTTACCGCAGCGAACTGGATGGCTTCGGCGTCTTCTACCAATATCTAGGAGCAGACCCGCCCCGCTTTCTGGACATCGTGGGCGAAGCCTATCGCCAGGCCGGGACCTGGCTGGCCGAAGCAGGCAAGGAAGGAAACGTAGGGGCGAACCTTGTGTTCGCCCAGCGCCCGGGGCGAACACAAGGTTCGCCCCTACAGGGAAAATATCCGATTGACGGCGAAGGTGTAGTTAATCCCTCCCCCCAGTCTTCTCCCCCAACCTCTTCCAGGCCGAAAGAACATTTGCCTGATGAGGTTTTGGAGAGATTGGAATTGGCTTTGGCTGCTTTGAACCGGGGCTGGCAGGTTCCCCGGAAAATGCCGGAGGTGGCCGCGGCCCTGCGTCCTCTCCTGGCCTTTCATGCAGAAATGCAGCGGCAACGAAAGGAATCGTTGTTTGCCGGCGTCAAATCGGTTTTTAACGCACACCTGGTAAGTTGGCTTAAAACCACGAGGTAAATTTAGATGAGTCTCTGGGAAAAGAACCTGCAAGTCTTGCGGCAAAAGGCCCCGGACCTGGCCGCCGCTTTAGCTGCCACCGTCGTCCCTGAGGACCACCGGGCCCTCCCGTCCCGGGCCGGGCCGCCTTATCTCCAGGTGGGCAAGCAGCGCCTCACCTCCTCTTATGACCCGGTCAAGGAAGGCCGGGATTGGGCCCAATCCTTGGGAGAAGCCGCCGGTCCCCTCGTCGTTTTCGGCCTGGGGCTGGGGTATCATTTTCTGCCCCTGTTGGCCCAAGGGCGAGACGTGTGGGTGGTGGAGCCTTCGGCCCCGGTGGCCCGCCTGGCCTTGGAGCATCAGGACCTGACACCCCTGTTGGCGAAAAACGGCCTGCGTCTGGGCACGGATTTCGCCAACCTGCCCGTGGGCGCCCGCCTGGTGGAGCATACCCCCACCCGCCGGCTGCATCCCGGCCCCCACCGCCGCCTGGTCCGCTATCTGGCCGGGGAGGACGGCGAATTGGGGCCTTTGCGCATCCTGGTGGTGGGTCCCCTCTATGGCGGTTCGCACCCCATCAGCCGCTACACCGCCCGGGGTTTTAAGGAGTTGGGGCACGAAACGGAATTCCTGGATTTCGCTCCCTTTTTCGCCGGCTACCAGGCCCTGGCCGGGGTCACCAAGGACCAGCGGGCCGAGCATCATCTGAAACAAGGGCTGCTGCGCCTGCTGGGGGAGACCATCAT
>DYJG01000692.1 GCA_020723225.1 Desulfobacca acetoxidans
TGGTCTTCCAGCATTTCACCACCGGCGCGGGCAACGACCTGGAGCGGGCCACGGACTTGGCCCGGAAAATGGTGTGCAATTGGGGCATGAGCGAAGAGCTGGGTCCGGTTACTTTCGGCAAACGGGAGGAGCACATCTTTCTGGGCCGGGAGTTCGCCCAGACCAAGGACTTCAGCGAAGAAACGGCCCGTCTGATCGACAGCGCCATTAAGAAACTGGTCCTAAACGCCTCCAACCAGGCCCTGGACCTGCTCCGGACCCACCGGTCCCAATTGCAGGCCCTGGCCCAGGCCCTCCTGGAGAAAGAGACCCTGGACAGCGCCGAAATCGATAAGATTATGGAATCTTTTCAAGAGCCTGCCGCCGGCGAAGAGCCACGGGACCCTTCTTTGGACCTATCCTTAAGTCTCCAACAGGCGTAAACGTGAGCAGCGTTCCCGGAGCCTCCCGGAGCCCTGTAAGCGGCAAACCTCGTCTGGCTTGGAGCAATCTCCTTAAGGAGCCCCGTCCCCTGATCATGGGGGTGGTGAATATCACCCCCGATTCTTTCTCCGATGGCGGCCGCTTCTTCGACGCGGCTGCGGCCCTGGCCCAGGCCCGGGCCTTGGCTGCGGCCGGAGCCGATATTCTGGACATCGGCGGCGAATCCACCCGTCCGTTCGCGGATTCCGTCCCCTTAGAAGAAGAACTGCGCCGGGTGATCCCGGTCATTGAGACCCTGGCCGTGGAGATCGGCCTCCCCATCTCCATTGACACCTATAAGGCCCCGGTGGCCCGGGCGGCCCTGGAAGCCGGGGCGTCGGTGATCAACGATATCAGCGCCCTGCGCTTCGACCCGGACATGGCCGAGCTTGCGGCCGCGCAGCAGGTGCCGGTAATCCTGATGCACATGCAGGGCACCCCCCGGAACATGCAGGTGGAGCCCCGGTACGACGATCTGCTGGGGGAAATTAAAGATTTCTTTCAGGAACGCCTGGAATATGCCGCATCCCGGGGAATCTCCCGGGACCTGATCGTCCTGGACCCCGGCATCGGCTTCGGCAAGACCTTTAAGCACAATCTGGAAATCCTCAATCACCTGGATGCGTTTTCGGACCTGGGCTGCCCCCTGCTGGTGGGGCCTTCCCGCAAGGCCTTCATCGGCCACATCCTGGGGCTGCCCAACGGCGAGGTGCGGGACATCGGCACCCTGGCCGCGCTGGGAATGGCGGTGCTCAAGGGCGCTAAGATCGTCCGCACCCATAACGCCGCTTATGCCCGGCAGTTTTTTACAGTTTGGGAGGCTATCCGTATGACAACTTGAGGAGCGGAATAGACTCAGGCGATTCCCCGGACCGCCACTCCCGATCCAAGATTTTACCTTTTGCCTTTTAACTTTTAACTTCTAAATTAACCATGTGGACCTACCTTTCCCAACTGCGCTGGCAGGACGCGGCGGACATCATCCTGGTGGCCGTCATCATCTACCAGGTCCTGCTCTTTCTCAAGG
>DYJG01000040.1 GCA_020723225.1 Desulfobacca acetoxidans
GGACGGTTCGGACTCGCCCAATTCCATTGCCTTAGACGGCCAGGGCAACGTTTATGTTTCGGGTTATTCTTACGGGGGCCTGTCCGGCTACGATTATCTGACCATTAAGTACAACCCTGACGGCCGGCGCCTCTGGGTGCGTCGCTACAACGGCTCGGCCACCGGCTATGAATATCCCACGGCCATGGCCGTAGATAATCAGGGCCAGGCCTATGTCACCGGATATTCCCACGGGGATTTCGGCATGGACTTCGCCACCATCAAGTACAGCCCCGATGGGGACCAACTCTGGGCCAGCTATTACAACCACTGGGGCAGCTATCCCGATTATCCCGGCGCCCTGGCCTTGGACGGGCAGGGCAACGTCTACGTCACCGGCTCCTTCCCTCCCCGGGAGAATAAAAACGGTAGAGAGATCGCCACCGTTAAATATGGACCTGACGGGCAAAAACTCTGGGTGAGCTGCTACGGCGGCCCCTCTCAAGATCCTTACAGCCAAGATGTTCCTGTGGCCATTGCCGTGGACGGCCAGGGCAATGTCTATGTCGCCGGCACTTCGGACTGCGGCGGCGAAACCGGATATGACTATGTGATCATTAAATACTCGCAGACCCCATGAGAAAGGCGGTAACCGAGTTGGCCCCGGATTCGACAACCTTAAGCCTGAATTATTGCGGCGATCCGGTAAGGGGGGCAAACCATGCCTAAGGTCGGACAAGGTGCAAAAAGACGCGGGAGTTCTTGGCTGCTGCTAGTTCTTTTGGGATTGGGCCTGGCCTGCCTGGCCCTCCCGGAGACGGCCGCAGGCGGGCTGGCCACCGCCTGGATCAGGAGCTACCAGGGACTCACGAATGGATATGGCACAACCGGGCTCATAACCTTGGATAGCCAGGGTAACGTCTTTGTCATTCAGTGGGGAGACGTCATCATCAAGTATAGTGCCGATGGCGAGGAAATGTGGGTCCGCAGTTTCAGTGGCTCCGCCAGTGCCATGGCGGTAGACGGCCAGGGCAACGTCTATGTCACCGGAGGCATGCAGGTCAAACATGGCGAGTATGCCAACAGTGACTACGTCACCGTCAAGTACAGTCCCGATGGCCGGCAGCTTTGGATGCGACGTTACAACGGGCCTGCCAATGGCAATGATGGTGGTAGAGCTTTGGCTTTGGACGGCCAGGGCAATGTCTATGTAACTGGAGGATCAGATGGAGGGGAGAGCGGCTCGGGCTGCCTCACCATAAAGTATGACACCGATGGCCGGTTTCTCTGGTTGCACCGGTACAGCAATCAAAGTGGTAGTGGCAGTTACGGTATAGCCATCGCCGTGGACACCCAGGGCAATGCTTTTGTCGCGGGCGGCGGTTATACTGTCATCAAGTATAGCCCCGATGGCCGGCCCCTCTGGGTGCGCCGGTACCGCGGCGCCGCCACGGCCCTGGCCGTGGACGGCCTGGGCAATGTCTACGTCACCGGATCAACATCTGAAAGCCAGTACACCTCCGACTATACCACCGTCAAGTATAGCCCCGAGGGCCGGCGGCTTTGGGTGCGCAAATGCCGGTGGACCTCCCCGGACCCGTGCAAACAGGCCCGGGCCATTGTTGTGGACAGCCAGGGTAATATTTTGATCACCGGCTATTCCTTTAACCCAAATTGGCTCAGCGCTTACTACTGCGCCACCGTCAAGTACAGCCCCAACGGCCAGCGGCTCTGGATGCGGATTTTCGAGCCGAGTTTACCTTATCAAATAAGTGATATGACCTCGGAAAGCTTGGGCAAGGTTCGGGTCCCAGACCGCGACCGCGCCGCCACCGGCGCCTTTAACCACGACAGCCAGGCTCCTTGGTTGGCGGCTCTCGATGAGGCGGGAGGGGTCGAATCTTCCTCCTCTTCATCTTCCGCCAATACCATGGCCCTGGACCCTCAGGACAATGTCTATCTGGCCCATATTGGTTTGCTCAAATACCGCGCCGACGGCCGGTGGCTCTGGCTGCAATATCTCAATGGGTTGGATAGCATCATACCGCTCACTTCCGTTGCCGTGGACAGCCAGGGCAATGTCTATGGCGCCGGCGGGAACCTTACCGTCAAGTATACGCAAACTCCATGAGGGTTGATAGATGGATTCTTTCAGGAGGCAAACCATAGTGGGAACCCGAAACGGCAGGAAAAGGCATCTGGGTGGTTTGCTGCTGATCTTTCTTTTCACTTCCGGTCTGTTCGGCCTGGCTTTTCCGGATACCGCCGCATCCGATTTAGTCAAGGCCTGGGCCAAAGGTTATGGAGGTGGCACTTATCCTAATAGTAAAGCCGAAGCCATTGCCGTTGACGGCCAGGGTAATGTCTATGTAACCGGAGTTGTGGGGTATTATTCAGACTATTATCACCATTATGATTTCGGCACCGTCAAATACAACCCGGACGGCAAGCTGCTCTGGGCAAGCCGCTATAATGGCCCGGACTATGGATACGACGCCGCGGTGGCCCTCGCCGTGGACGGCCAGGGCAACGTCCATGTGACCGGATATTCTTGGGGCGACGAGACCGGCTGGGACTATGCCACCGTCAAATACGATCCTGATGGCTCACAGCTTTGGGCGCGGCGTTACAGCAGGGCCGGAAAAAGGGACGATGTGCCCGCGGCCATGGTATTGGACGGCCAGGGCAATGTCTATGTCACTGGGACTTCGGATGGCGGCGGGTCTAAAACCGATTACCTCACCATCAAGTACAGCCCCGATGGCGAGGAATTATGGGTGCGCCGCTTCAACGGCCCGGCCCACGGCTGGGATGGGGCCACGGCCATGGCCCTGGATAGCGGGGGAAACATCTATGTCACCGGATATTCGGAAGGGGCCGGGACCAACTATGATTACGCCACGATAAAATATAGTCCCGATGGCCGGACCCTCTGGGTGCGCCGCTATAACGGCCCGGCCAACGGAGGCGACAGAGCCGCGGCCATAGCCCTGGACGGTTTGGATCAGGTCTTGGTCACCGGGTATTCCTGGGGCGGCGACTCCGGCCGGGACTATGCCACCATTAAGTACAGTCCCGATGGCCGGCGCCTCTGGGTGCGGCGATACAACGGCCCGGCCCACGGTTGGGATGAAGCCGTGGCCGTGGCCGCGGACGGCCAGGGAAATGTCATTGTCACCGGGACGTCAAAGGATTCTGGACTGGAATGGGATTACAGCTACGCCACCGTTAAGTACAGCCCCGATGGACGGCGCCTTTGGGTCAAACGCTCCCATGGGCCGGATTTTTTTTATGACCAGGCCCGGGCCCTGGGAGTGGACGGCGACGGCAATGTCTATGTCACCGGCTGCTCCTGGGGGCATGCCGGTACCGGCAATGATTGTCTTACCGTCCAGTATGGCCCCGACGGCCAAAAACTCTGGGAGGGCCGTTTCGAGGGATGGCACAGCAGGGATAATGAAAATCCGGCTGCCCTGGCCGTAGACGGCCAGGGAAATCTCTATCTTACCGGATCATCGACCGCAGAATATACGGGATACTTTACCATTAAATACCGGCAAGCTCCCTGAGACGGCAGTAAATCTACCTGGGGGAGTTTTTGCCTCCATCGTTAAGGGAGAACGGTCTGCCGGGCAATCCTTTGGAGAATAAGGTTTTTTTTCTCTATTTTCCCATTTTCACGTGGGGTAGGCCTGTTTGTTCCTGAAATCTTGAGGTGAACCATAAAGGAGGCTGGCTGTGGTAAGGACCGGAAAAGCTGGGAAAAGGCGCACCGGGATTTTACTGGTAATGGTTCTTTGCGGTCTTTGCCTGGCCTGGCCGGCTCCCCCGGAAGCGGCCGAAGGCGCGGTCTTCACCGCCTGGGTCAATCGCGATAACGGGCCTGAACCTGGAGACAACTATGACCAGGCTAAGGCTATGGCGGTGGATGACCAGGGCAATGTTTACATCACCGGGTACACCAAGGGGGCCGGGGAGTACGACGATCTGGATTATTTTACCGTCAAATATACTCCCGACGGTCGGCGGCTTTGGACCCAGCGCTATGACGGCCCGGGAAACGGCCGTGATGTGCCCGTGGCCATCGCCGTGGACGAAGGGGGTAATGTTTTTGTCACCGGCGCCTCCATGGGGTCCGGGACCGATTATGATTACGCCACCATCAAATATGACCCCGACGGCCGGGTCCTTTGGGTGGATCGTTTCAATGGCCCCAAAAACGGCGAGGATTCCGCCCGGGCTATGGTCATGGACAGTAAAGGCAATATTTATGTCACCGGAAGATCATGGGGCGGGGACATAACCCAATTCGATTATCTCACCATCAAGTACAGTCCCGATGGCCGGAGGCTCTGGACCCGCCGCTACAACGGGCCGGGATACGGCTGGGATGAGGCCCGGGCCCTGGCGCTGGACGTCCGGGGCAACGTCTATGTCACCGGCTCGGCGGATGGTGGATTAACCGGCCCTGACTATGCCACCATCAAATACAGCTCTAAAGGCCGTCTTTTGTGGGTAAGCAGTTACAACAGTCCGGGGAATTATATCGACAAAGCCGAGGCCCTGGCAGTGGACAGCCAGGGTAATGTATATGTCGCGGGGGAGTCATTGCGAACGGAGGACTGGGGTTCATACGATTACGTCACCGTTAAATACGATGCCGGTGGCCGGTTTCTCTGGGTGCGCCGTTTTGATGGTTCCTGGAATAATGCGGTCAGGGGCATCGCCGTGGATTCCCAGGACAAAGTTTGTATCTCCGTATCATCCGCCACCATCAAATATGATGGCGATGGCCGGAGACTCTGGATGCGCCGCTACCACCAGGATACGTACTCGTCTTTTGCCACGGCCATGGCCTTGGATGGCCAGGATAACGTCTATGTCACCGGCACCATGTTTATGGGGGAGAGGGTTTACGGCTTCGCAACCAGCAAATACAGCCCCGACGGCCAAAGCCTTTGGGTGCGCAAGTACCATGAACAGGAATATTACGCTGAAGCCGAACCCAGCGCCATCGCCCTGGACGGCCGGGGAAACATCTACGTCACCGGCTCAGCCTACGGCTGGACCGAGGGGGGGCCGCCGTACCAAGACTTCCTTACCATCAAATACTCGGAAACCTCGCGCACCGTGAGGTAGCCACCCTCAAGAAATTCTCCCTCCTTTAAAATTCAAGCGCGCGAATTATCCCCCGAACAACCACCTCACTATAGGACGCGGCGATTAAGGCAATCGGCGTTCTCAGGAAAACCAGGGTTGGGCGATCGAGTGACATAAATCGGGTAAAACCCATAGTGTCCCAGATTATCTAGCAATGCTGGCTGGTTTATTCAAAATGAGTACCGGTGAGATCATTCCCTGTGGTTAACTGCATACCAACAATATTTTCGAGACCGGCCCTTTCTGGGAAAGAACTATAGCACAAATTTTTAAAAAAAGTGTCCTTCGCAGATTTTGGGCCATGACCAGATATACCGTCAGGAGGAGCAGGCCGCTGAACCAGTTGGATTTCCCAATCCTGGTCCTTGTTCCCAGCAACAGAGAAATAGCGTTTTAGTCTCAGGGATGGTCCTTTCTTGGGGCCAGTTCCCGAATACATTGGGCGTAGGCGTCCTTTAAGGCTGTCAGAAACTCTCCATCCACTTTGCCCTTACGGGTGGTGACTTCCGTGAACCGTTTCGGAATGGAAACGCCGGCGGGATTAAAGCCCGTGGTTAGCCGGGTCTGCCAGCGCAGCTTTTGGATGTTTCCGGAAACCGCGCCAATATTATCCGCCAAAGCGCCGTACCCTACTGACTGGAGACATTCCGCCAGCAGTTCCTCGTTGTATACCCCCCGGGCAAAGAGACAGGCCACCATGGAGGTGAGGAAGGCCCGGCTGGCTTCATCCGATATTAAAAAGTCCACGGCCTGGCCCACATCTTTGTCCCTGTGGGTCTGGTCATAGGAGTAGCCTGCCGAATCCAGGTGGGAATGCCGCAGGCCCAAGGCCTGAGACGTGAAAAAGACCTCACCGGTGGCGTAGCCCGCCATTTCCTGCCCCAGGACGCAGGCAAAGTCCGCCCCGCCGTGATGGGCCGCGGCCCTGAGGGTCCCTTGGGCCAAGAGCCGGTAGAAGTCATTGGCGCCATAGGCCAGGTGGCGCACCGCCATTTCGTAGGTATTGTGGTCACCGAATTTCAGGGGGAGGAGGGTCTCGTTTTCGGTGACGATTCCTTTCTCCAGGGCCTCCGTGGCCCAGGCCAGGGCCACGCCCGCGCTCATGACATCCAGGCCCATCTGTTCCACGACGTCGATGATGTCCAACACCGCAAAGCAGTCGCTCACCCCCAGCATGGAGCCGGTGGCGAAAATGGGTTCGTGGTCATAAGACACCTGCCGGTAAAAATACCGGTAGTCGGCATGAAACCTTTCCCGTGAGAACCCTATGTGGATGCAGCCCACCGGGCAGCCGGCGCAGGCCGCGTTCCTGAGGAGGGCGGTCTCCGCGAAGCGCTCGCCGGTGATGCCGTGGACATTCGGATCGGTCGTCGCCTGGAGGTTGCGCCAGGGCAGCGCTTTCTGTTCGTTCAGGATCGCCACGTTTGCCGGAGTGCCCAAGTTGTGGTACTTCTGCATCATGTCAGTGGCGGTGAGCTTCCGGTACACCGCCTCAAAGAGTTTGGGGTAATCTTTCCCCTCCATGAGCGGGAAACTGCCGTCCCCGATGATGACCACGGCCTTGACGTTCTTGGCTCCCAGTGCCGCGCCGCCGCCTAGCCGCCCAAAATGGCGATAGGTGTCCACGTTGATACCGGCCATGGCGCTCTTATTCTCTCCCGCCGGGCCGATGCGCAGGATACTCCGGTGGCCCGAGCCTTTGAACATGCGGCGCAGCAGCTTGCCGCTCTCCTGGACGTCCAGGCCCCAGAGATAATGGACTTCTTTCAACTCCAGATGCCGGGAGCCCACCACCACGGCGACGGGTCTTGGCGCCCGGCCGGTGAGCACCAGGCCGTCCAGGTCCGCAAACCTCAGGGCCAGGGCCGAGCGTCCCCCGGCATGGCTTTCCGCATACTGGTCATGGTACGGTGATTTAAAAGCCGCCACGGTCTTGCTCATCAGGGGAAAGTAGCCGGTTAAGGGGCCGATGGCGAAAATTACCGGCTGCTCCGGGTCGTCCCAGGGTCTATCGGCCTTGCCATACTTGGTGAACAGGAGGGCTCCCAAGCCGCTCCCGCCCGCCACTTCGTCCCGGCCGGGAACATTGGCCACCTTGCCCTTGCCCGTGGCCAGGTCCACTACGAGCACGCGAAAATAATCCCGAATCATGCCGCCACCTCCGCGGCTTCGGCCTTCGCAGCCGGGCCGCCGCCGCCCACTTCCTTCATCTCCAGGCAGTCATGAGGACAATAAGGAACGCACTTGCCGCAATGGAGACAGACGAAAGGGTCCCCGGTGGGGTCCAAATAAATGGCGTCCACCGGGCAGGCCCGGGCGCATTCGCCGCAACGGATACAGATATTTTTGCGCACAATGACGCCGCCGCCCCGGCGCTGGGAATAAGCCCCGGTGGGACAGGCAGCGGCACAGGGCGCCTGGGTGCAAGCCAGGCAGGTGCGCGCTTCAAAGCCGGTGGAGAGGCCCCCGGAGGAGGCAATCCTGATACCCGCCATGTCCCAGGACAGGCGTTGATGCACCAGGCGGGCGCAGGCCAGGGAACAGGAATGGCAGCCGATGCAGCGTTCCAGCCGGGGGGTGGTTAGGATTTTCATGGATTCCTCCTTCAAACCAGGTGGCGCGGCTGCCCGTTGGTGGCCAGGACGCTGTTCCACAACCAGCCCTCGGGGTCCAGCTTTTTCCGTTGCGACACCGCCATGGAGACGGGTACGTGGGTACCATGCTGGTTCCAGTTCCCCAACACCATATAGCCCCTTTTTCCCGCCATCAGGTTCCTCTTCAAGCCGGGGACATCTCTTTTCGTCCCAAGGCCCACGTCAAGCAGGGCAGGCGTGATGAGGGTCGTGAGCAGCACCACGAGGGAGCATTCGTCCTCATAACGGCTTGACTCTCCAGATCTGCTGGCAATACTCCCGGATGGCCCGGTCCGAGGAGAATTTGCCCATGCGGGCCGCATTGAGGATGGACATGCGGGTCCAGCGCTTCTCATCCTGGAAGAGGTAACCCGCTTCCTCCTGCCGTTCCACATAAGAGCGGTAGTCGGCCAGCAGGAGATATTCGTCGTGGCATAACAGGGAGTGCACCAGAGGGGTGAACAGGCCCCGGTCGCCGTGGGAGAAAAACCCAGAGAGGATCAGATCCAGGGCTTCCTTCAGTTCCGGCTGGTCGTGGTAATAATGGTGCGGGGCATAGCCTCCGGCCTTTATACTTTGCACCTCTCCGGCTGTGAGTCCGAACAGGAAGAAGTTCTCCGGCCCCACTTCCTGCCTGATCTCCACGTTGGCGCCGTCCAGCGTGCCGATGGTTAAAGCGCCGTTCATGGCGAACTTCATATTGCCGGTGCCTGAGGCCTCCTTGCCCGCGGTGGAGATTTGCTCCGAGAGGTCGGCCGCGGGGTATATGAATTGGCCGTTCTTCACGTTAAAATCCGGGAAAAACACCACCTTAATAAGGTCCTTGACGTCCGGGTCGTTATTCACCGCCTCCGCCACCGCGTTGATAAGCTTGATGATCAGTTTGGCCATGAAATAGCCGGGCGCGGCCTTGCCCCCGAAGATAAAGGTGCGGGGCGTGATATCCTCATCCGGCTGGCGTTTCAAGCGATTGTACAGGGTGATGATGTGCAGCACGTTCAAATGCTGCCGCTTGTATTCGTGGATGCGCTTCACCTGGACGTCGAAGAGACTTTCCGGATTGACCGTGACCCCGGTGCGCTCCTGGATGAGGGCGGCCAAGGTTTTTTTGTTTTCCAGCTTCACCCGCCGCCATTCCCGGTGGAATTCCGGGTCTTCGGCGAACTCCTCCAGGCGCTTGAGCTCCTCCAGGTTCGTGAGCCAGGTTGCCCCGATTTTGCTGGTAATGAGCCGGCTTAAACCGGGGTTGCTCAGCGCCAGAAACCGCCGGGGGGTCACGCCGTTGGTGACATTGAGAAACTTCTCCGGCCACAGGCCATAAAAATCCTGGAGCACGGTTTGCTTTAAGAGTTCGGTGTGGAGGGCCGCCACCCCGTTGACCGCATGACTGCCGACGCAGGCCAGATGGGCCATGCGCACGTATTTGTCCCCTCTCTCGTCGATGAGGGAGAGCCGTCCGGCCCGGTCCTCGTCCTGGGGATACCGGTGGCGCACCTCATCCAGGAAACGGCGGTTGATTTCATAGATGATTTCCAGGTGCCGGGGCAGGACTTCGGCAAAGAGGGGCAGCGGCCAGGTCTCCAGGGCTTCGGTCAGGAGGGTGTGATTGGTGTAGGCGAAAGTTTTCCGGGTGATCTCCCAGGCCTGCTCCCAGGGGAAAAGATGTTCGTCCACTAAGAGCCGCATCAATTCCACTACGGCGATAGCCGGATGCGTATCATTGAGCTGGACCGCGAAGGTCTCATAGAAATTATCCAGGCTCTTCTGGGTCAGCAAGTGAATGCGGATCATATCCTGCAGCGAACAGGAGACAAAAAAGTGCTGCTGCCCCAACCTGAGCCTTTTCCCCACTTCGGGCTCATCATTGGGATAGAGCACTTTGGTGACGTTTTCGGAGATCACCTTTTCCTGGACCGCACCGTAATAATCCCCCACGTTGAAGTCCGCAAAATCAAATTCCTCCACCGCCTCCGCCTTCCATAAGCGCAGGAGATTGGTGACCCGGTTGCGGTAGCCGGGGACCGGATAGTCGTAGGCCTCCCCTTTCACCACCCTATCCGGAACCCAGCGCCGCCGTTGGTGGCCGTCGGCATCGGTATAGGTTTCGGTGAATCCTTTCCAACCCACCCGATAGGCGATCTCCGGCCGGCAGATCTCCCAGGGATTGCCCAGTTCCAGCCACTTGTCGGTAATCTCCACCTGCCAGCCGTCCCGGATTTCCTGGTCGAAGATGCCGAACTCATAGCGGATGCCATAGCCGATGGCGGGAACCTCCAGGGTGGCCAGAGAATCTAGGTAGCACGCGGCCAGCCTGCCCAAGCCCCCGTTTCCCAACCCCGGCTCGCCTTCCTGTGCCAGGAGGTCTTCCAGCTTTAGCCCATGCTGAGCCACGGCCTCTTTAACCTGTTCCCAAATTCCCAGGTTGATGAGGTTGTTGCCCAACTGGGGGCCCAGTAAAAATTCCGCGGAGAGATAGCTCACCACCTTGACGTCTGCCGCGATGGTCTTGAGGGTTTCCATCCAGTTATGCAATAGCCGGTCCCGCACCGTATAGGCCAGGGCCATGTACCAGTCGTTTTTGGTAGCAAGTTCGGGGGGCCGCCCCTGGACATAGTAGAGGTTGTCCAGCAGGGCCTGGGCCAAAGTCTCCGGGCTGGTCCCCGTGCGAATGTTTTCTCTGTTTTGAGAACTTTGTTTCGTTTGCATGTTTATTGGACCGGGTTTTCTAACGACACCACTATGATGTGGTGCAGCCCATTAGGAAGGCAAACCTGAGGGGAGACGGCTGGAATCCATGGCCTCCCCTCAATTCTTTCAGGGTTTCCAAAACCTACCGTCGGCCGCCGCGGCCGCCGCCCCCGCGGCCACCTCCACCTCCACGGGGACCTCCACCGCCACTGCCGCCGCCACCGCCCCCACGCATGGCGCCGCCACCGCCACCTGAGGGCCGGCTGAAGCCGCCGCCGGGCCTGCCCCCGCCCCCGAAGCCGGGCCGGGAGGCCGCACTGGCCCGCTGGAAATTCTGGGAGCGCATTTCGCCTCGCTGCCGCGCCGCGAAGTCCCGGTTCAATTGACCGCTGTCGAAGCCGGGCCGGGGGGCCGCGGCCGGGCGAGCCGCGGGGGTTGGCCGCGGCGCCGCCGCAGGGCGTTCAGCCCTGGGGGATGGCCGAGCGCTGGCCGCGGGCCGGGTCGCCGGTCTTTCACCCCCGGGTTTGGACCATTGGTTACCCTGGCGTTGCTGCCAGTTGCCCTGGTTATCTCTCTTGTAGACATTGCCGCTGCGGTCGGCCAAGACATTGTTTTGGCCTCCGGCGGGCCGGACTTTGGGTTGGGCTGGCTTGGGCCTGGACGCCTGGGCAGGCCTGGTTTCGGCTTTGGATCTGGCCTGGGCGGGCCGTTCCGGCCGGGTGGCGGGTCGTTCTCCGGGGCGGGAAGCCAGCCGGTTTTCATTTCCCGGCCGGTTGTAGAGGTTCCGCCGCTCGGCGGGCAGGGTGGAAGGCCGGCCCGGACGATC
>DYJG01000693.1 GCA_020723225.1 Desulfobacca acetoxidans
GGAGGATGGGCTTATGGGTTTTCCTGGCGGTCTCCTGGGCCAAAGCCAGGTCGCTGCCCCAGCAAACTTTCAACTTAGCCATGGTTTGACTCCTTCCCAAACTTGTTAATAGGGGCTTCTTCGATTGCTCTTAACCTAATCATCAGCCCCGGGAAAGCAAGGTGACCCCCCGCAATGTCCCTTGCCGCGCCTTTGCCCTGTTGACATCATTTTTTTTAGCGCGATTTATCAATAATTTAACGCGGCTACGGATTGCTTGCCCGGGAAGGAGTGATTATTTTATACACTCACAAAATAACAAGGAGGGCGGCCTCATGTCGGGAAAATGCCTGGTTGAGAAAATGGAAGGCCGTGAACTGGATTCTTATGACCTGATTACCGTCCTCGGGCTCCTGAAAGAACACGATTGGAAGGAGATCTGCCGGCGTTACGCGCCGGAAGGTCACGGCCCCGGGAAGATTAACCTGCGCCTCAGCACCGAAAGCTATTACGTGGAAATGGCTGTAGAAATCTTGACCTCCCTGGCCCTTTCCCCCAAGTACCAGGCCAGCCCCAACCTGATGCAGGCCCTCATCCGCCGCCTCCTTTGCGACCACCGCCACGTCTTGATCCTGGACAAACTGCGCAGATACGGCGTGCCCATCGATGACCCGAACCAGTTGAACCTCGCCTGCTCCGTGGGCACCATGGGCGTGGACCTGGTGGTCAACCGCCATGCCAACGCGCCGGAACATCGTTTCCGCAAGTTCGGCACCAGCCGGGCCGAGCAGGAGGAGCAACGCCCCCTGGACCATTACGACATGGTCTCCATTCTTTATCTGGCCCAGCAAAACCAGACCGAGCGCATCTTAAACCGTTATGTGCCCCAGGAGCTTCTCAACGAGGGAGCGGAAAGCGAAAGGGTGGTGCGGTTCTCCAGCCCCAGCGGGGATTACCAGGTGGACTTTTTCTTCCAGAAGATCCACAACGACGTGCCCCGGGGAATCCCGGAACGGGGGAACGTCTCCTCCGCCACCATGCACCAGGTGCTGCGCCGGGTCTTTGCCGGCCACGCCCCGGAGTTGGCCGCCCGGGAATTGACGGATAAGGGGATCTTGATCACCCCGGAGGAAGTGGGCCGGGAATTCAGGCTGGCCCGGATCCTCAACGACAATTACATTGAGATGGGGTTTACCAGGTAAGTCCTGTGGCGAACCTGGTGTTCGCCCCGAATGCTTTTGGCGAACATAAGGTGATAATTTTGCCTTTGTCCCCGGTCCGGACGAATCCGGGATCGCCTCGACAGCTTGCCGCCGCGGCGGGCAGCGCCCGCCCCGGCCGAGCCGGGGCCAAAGGAAAGGGCGCCCCCTGGGGAAAAGAACTTGCCAAGACCGCCTTGGGAAAGCTACAATAGACGGAGTGCCGGAGTGGTGGAATTGGTAGACGCAGGGGACTCAAAATCCCCCGAGGGCAACCTTGTGCCGGTTCGAGTCCGGCCTCCGGCACCA
>DYJG01000694.1 GCA_020723225.1 Desulfobacca acetoxidans
CGGCCCAAAAGAATCATCTGCCGGAAATTATGCACCCGGTACAGATTGGTGTGGCCCCCGGAGACCACCAGGGCCGCGAAAGGAAATTCCGGGGGGCTCTCCGTGAGGAAGGCCGCGAGGATGTGGGCTTGAAGATGGTGCACCCCGGCCAGGGGCCGGTCCCAGGCCAGGGCCAGGGCTTTGCCTACGGCCATGCCGATGACCAGCG
This sequence comes from Desulfobacca acetoxidans, assembly GCA_020723225.1. Taxonomy (GTDB): domain Bacteria; phylum Desulfobacterota; class Desulfobaccia; order Desulfobaccales; family 0-14-0-80-60-11; genus SURF-52. Next base: position 209 of record DYJG01000694.1, read on the forward strand.
CGCCGATGAGGCCGGGGCCCTGGGTCACGGCCAGGCCGTCGATCTCCCGGCCCGACACCCCGGCTTGATCCAGGGCCCCCTGGATCACCGGCAGGATACTCTCCAGGTGCCGCCGGGCTGCCAGTTCCGGGACCACGCCGCCGTATTGGGCGTGCAGCTCGAACTGGGTGGCCACCACGGAAGAGAGAATGCGGCGGCCGTCTGCCACCACTGCGGCCGCGGTTTCGTCGCAGGAGGTTTCGATTCCTAAGATAAGCATATTTTTAACCGCCGATGAACGCCGATTAACGCAGATATTATATATTATCTGCGTGCATCGGCGGTTAACTCCTCACTTATACTTCAAATAAGTCACGCCCCGCCAGTCCGGTCCCGGCGGCTGCTTCAGGTATTTGCGGCAGCGGTTGAAATAGAGCTCCACCGGCACATCGTTGGGAAATTTTTTCCTCAGGCTCCCGAAGATGGCCGCGGCCCCGGCCCAGTCGCGGCTTAAATAGGCCTCGACCCCCCGGGTGAATTCCCGGCAGAGTTCGGCCAAAGGCTCATCTTCCCCGCCGTCCTCTTTCCTGCCCAACAGTTCGTAAACGGTGCTGGCCGCGGCCTTCCCCTTGACCGCAATCAGGTCCACCGGGCGGAACCAGAATTCGTCCGCGACCCTGGCATACGTGTCCTGGCTCACCAGGATCTGGGAGTCATAGAGCCGGGTCACCCCTTCCAGGCGGCTGGCCAGATTGACATTATCCCCCATCACCGTGTAATTAATGCGTTCGCTGGAGCCCACGTTGCCCACCACGGTCTCGCCGGTGCTGATGCCGATGCGGGTGGGAAACACGGATTTGCCGGCCGCGGCCCATTCTTGATTCAACGCTTTCAGCCTCGCCTGGCACCGCAACGCGGCCCGGCAGGCCCGGGAGGCATGGTCGTCATCCGGCAGGGGCGCGCCCCAGAAGGCCATGATGCCGTCGCCGATATATTTATCCACCGTCCCATGATGCTCGCTGAGGATCCGGGTAAGTTCGTCAAAATATTCGGACAGGTGCAGCATCAGCTCTTCCGGCTGCGATTGCTCGGCAATGGTGGTGAACCCGGCGATGTCCGAAAAGAATACGGTCAGCTCCTTTTTATGGCCACCCAGGGTCGCGCCTTCGCCGGTTTGGATCAGTTGCCGCACCAGCTCCGCGGGCACGTACCTGCGGAAGGCTTGCAGCCCGGTGCGCATAGCGGAAACGGCATTGCTCATCTGTTGGATTTCCTTGATGCGGGTCTTGATGG
>DYJG01000695.1 GCA_020723225.1 Desulfobacca acetoxidans
TCTCGGCGCTCTCCCGGCGGCTGCGGGTCTGCAGCAAGACCATCTACCGCTGGCTCAATTCCCACCATATCGATTTGATGCAGATCCGGGCGGCGCCGGGGGGGTGAAGGGATGTTTATCATCGACCGGGTCTTTCAACACCGGGTGATGGCCTTGCGCAATAGTGAGAATAAATGAAACGATTGCTTGAATACCTCGGCTGGGTGGGATTTTCCCTCTTTAATATGGTGGGCGCGATCTGCCAGTTCCGCCCGGAAATCATGAAGCCGCTGACTATGGCCCTGGTTTTGGTGTTCGGGCCGTTTCTCGGGGAGCGCCGCCGCCGGGGACAGGCCTCGGACCTGGACCTGGGTCTGATGGCCTATTTTTTCCTGGCGGCCCTGGGTTTTTGGTTGTTCCCCCAATCTCTGGGGCGCATCATGGCGGGGTATTCCGCCACGGTTCTTTACGTACTGCTGTTCCTGGCCGCCGCGGTTCCGCCAATGCTGGGCGCTGCGCCTTTTACTCTCTATTATGCCCGCAAGACTGCGCCTCAGGCGGTTTGGGAAACGGCGCTTTTTAAGGAAATCAACCGGCATCTCACCTGGTTTTGGGCCGCGCTGTTCGCTGTAAACGCCCTGGTGACCCTGGTTCCCCATCTTTGGCCCCATCTGGGGTGGCCCTGGTTTTTTATTTTTGTCCTGCCGATGGCCCTCTTTTTGGGAGTGGGGTTTCCGGCGAACCGCTGGTATCCCCGATACCGGCAGCGGCGGCTGGGTTTGGCGAGGGCCGGCAATTCAACGGCAATTTTCGCTGCCTCCTCCGGAGCGGCAAGCCTCACGGAAGTCCCCCGATCAACAGAAATAATGTCAAATTCAGGCAAATCATTTACCGAAAACCGAAAACCGAAAACCGAAAACGACATAACTGCACCGGAAAAAGAGGAGGAAAGTGGAATGTCTGCGAAATACAAGGCAGTGGCGGTGAACGGCTCGCCCCATGAGGGTTTCGGCAACACCTCCCAGATGCTGGCCATGCTGAAAGAGCATCTGGCGAAAGAAGATTTCGAGCTGGAAGAGATTTTTCTGAGCCGGCAGCATATCGAATACTGCGCGGGCTGCGGGATGTGTATTGAGAAGGGGGCGTGCTGGATCCGGGACGATCATAAAGGAGTGGTGAAGAAGCTCCTGGACGCGGACGCGGTGATTCTGGCGTCCCCGGTTTACTTCCGGCACGTGACCGCGCAGATGAAGACCTTTCTGGACCGGTCCCTGGGCTACGGCCACCGGCCCCGGGGCACCTGGAAGCCGGGGCTGGCGGTGAGCGTCTCCGCGGGGTGGGGGGAAACGGAGGTGGCCCACTATCTGGCCAGGGTGTTGGGAGTCTACGGGGCTTTTCCCGTGGGGGAGCTGACCGCCATCGGCGTGGGCCCCGGAGGCTTTTGGGGGAAGGAGGCTGTAGAGGCCCGGGCCGGGGACCTGGCTCGGGACCTGGCCC
>DYJG01000696.1 GCA_020723225.1 Desulfobacca acetoxidans
TTCAGAAAAGGCGTGAGCCTATCCGGGTAGAGGGGGGCCGATCCCCATAAGCGCTAACTTAAGAAGCAGTGATCAACTGCTATGCTCTTTAAAATATCTAATTGTAACAGCCTCTTACGCGGAGGCTCTCTTAAATCCAGGGAGATTTGCTGCCATTTTTTCCAACAGTCATACAAGCCAAGTTTGGGATTTACGGTATGGCTAACCAAGTGAACCATGAGAGAGGTTTCTCTCCACAGACATCTGTTCCTTTTGGGCCAGGAGGGGGTAACCCCAGGGGAAAAACCTTTCCGCAGCCGCTATTAGTGCTTCAATCAGAAAGGCCACCAGGAGTTTGCCCTGGAGCCAGGCCTTTGACAGTGCCACATCCGTTTTTTTCAGGTGGCCAAGCCCTAACAGGGATTTTAACCGTTTGAAAACTATCTCTATTTGCCAGCGCCCCCGATACATCTCCAGAACCTTGGCCGGGGAAAAGGCATCTGCCGGCAAGGTGGTAAACACAAAGGTATATTCGCACGCTTCCAGCGTTTCGGGACGCACCTTATGCCCTTTTTTACGGTTTCCCCGGAGGGCCTGGAGACGGGCCCTCTCGGCCGCCTGCTTATTCTTTTTCAAGGCGCAGAGCCTTCCCGGTATCGGTCGTGGTTCTGCCGGCAATCGAACTTCCCAATCCCCCAGCCTGGTGCCGGTCAAGGTGCGCAAGCTCTCCAATAAAGGAAACGGCGCGCCGTGTTCATCCAGCAGCGGCAGATTGGTAAGATTAATGCGGACCAAAACGTGGCCTCCGCCCTCAATAACATACAACAGGGCGTCTCGATGGGCATAGCCCCGGTCTCCCAAAAAAACATCTCCGGGCTGCACGGTGAACCTTTTGAAGGATTCGCCCACCTTGGGACTGGTAACTTGCACCTCATTGCACTGTAATGAGGGCAACAGGATGGAATAGTGAATCCGCCATGTGGAGCCGGTACTCCCCGGTTCCTGGACGGTGGTGCCGTCGATGAGGCGTATGCGCAATTTATCTCCAAAGATGGCTTCGGGCTGTTTCTCAACCCATTTTTCCATGACACCCGCGGCCATCCATTGTAACCAAGCCCCGGCAGCCTTAAGACGCTTGATTAATGCCACATCGCTAATATCGACAATATTTCCATGCTTGGCCCGAACCGCAGTCTCCCTTAAGGAGCAACCATCCGCCAAATGGATAAACAAGATTCGCAACAAGGTCTCCGGATGCCCGAACTTACGAGATCGTTGGATAGCCCCCAGAGCCTTGGCCTGTTCTTGCCAACCGGCAGGCAAAAAGGTGAGAAGAAATTGCCAATCATCCGCATTTTCCGGAAAAATCAACTTTTTCATCGTCACCTCCTTGGGTGACGATTATAATAGCTTAACTAAATACGTCAAGCACTAAGTTAGCGCTTATGGGGGCCAGGGGCCAGGGGCCAGGGGGCAGGGGCCAGGGGTTAG
>DYJG01000041.1 GCA_020723225.1 Desulfobacca acetoxidans
GTACCGTTCTCCCTGGCTCTCCACCGCCAACTTGTTCCGGCCGGTTTGGAGGTATTCCTCAAAAGCCGCGGTGATGCTGTCCTGACCTAGTTCCTCCACCCGGACTGGCCTGAGTTTGCCTTGCTCTTCTTTAACGATCCGGGCGGCGTCGGGAAAGGCCACCACCTCATTCTTTTCATTAACAATAAAGGCCAGGCCGTTTTTCCCGATTTTCAAGCTTCTTAAGAAATTGGACATTTCGTCCAACTCAATATCCGTCCCCCAAACGCCCTGGAGTTTTCCCTGATTATCGATCAGGGGGTAGGCCGAAGTGACCGCGGGTTTCTTGTTCCGGAAAAGGATGTACAGATCGGTCCAAAAGTTGGCCCGGTTTGCTTTCGCTCCCAGATACCAGGGACGGTCCCGGGGGTCGTACTTGATATCGCTGGAAGTCTCGGTGCGCTTAACTGTGCAAAAGGGATCGCAATACTTAATGACGTCCCGGGGCGGCGAGGTTTGCCGCTCAATGATGCGCGTCTCGATATTGCCGTCCGGCAGCCGCCAGGACCGGAGGTAGTTCCCCTGCTCGTCCCCCAAAAAAAGCATGCACATCTGGGGATAAGATTTGAGCACTCCCGCAGTATAGAATACCAATTGTTGATGGTCGGCACAGGAGAGGACCCCGGTATTGGCAAGCCTGGCGCTGATCTCCACCACCGTGGAAGCAGGCAGCAGAAAATTGGCGGTTTTCTCCATGACGTTCAAGGTTATTTGATCCATCAGGTCGTCGGCCGACTCCAGGACGATGCCTCGGGTTTGATAATAATTATAGGAGACGATGGGCAGCACCGTGAGCAGCAGCAGGCCCACGAAAGCCGTGACGATCCGCACGTAAAAACTGTGGCTGCTGAAAATGGAGAGCAGGCCGGGCTTTGGGTTCGCTGACATTTATGGCTCCTGGGGCCATGTTTGAGTTACGAGTTACGAGTTGCGGGTTGCGGGTTATGAGAGGGGAATCTTAAACCCGCAACCCGTAACTCGCAACCCGCAACCTGTTGTTTTGGCGTCTTGGCGTGAGGTCTCTAATCATTGTCGGCATTTTCCCCAATAACTAAATAAGGCTTTACCTGGGCCAGCTTCTTCGGGCCGATGCCGGAGACCTGCTCCAGGTCGTCGATCTTTTTAAAGGGACCATGGGCCTGGCGGTAGTCAATGATCCGCTGCGCCAGGGCCGGGCCGATGCCGGGCAGGGCCTCCAGGTCCCCGGGAGTGGCGCGATTTAGATCCAGGGCCAGGCCCAGGGTCAGGAGTTTGGAGCCGTCCATGCGGCCCAGGCGGTAGCGGCCATCGCCGCTGACTTCCACCTTGCTGCCGGAGGAGAGTTTGGGGTCCGCCGCTTCCGGTCGGGCGGCGGCGCCGGCCTGGGCCAGGACTTGAGAGAGGGAAGGGGACGCGGGGAACTCATAAACCCCGGGCCGGGCCGCGGCCCCGGCGACCTCCACATATACGGGATGATCCAGGTTTCCAGTCGGGGGAGGGGAGGGGGGGAGGCCGAAGTTCCCCCGCCAGGCCCAGATTAGCAACAGCCCGGCCCCCAGGAGCAGGCTGACGCCCAGTTGGGTGCGGCTGAAATGAGGCATAAGTTAAGGGGAAAAGGTTAAAAGGGGAAGTGGGAAAAGGTTGCGAGTTGCGGGTTACGGGTTGCGGGTTATAAAAGGTGATCCTTTAACTCGCAACTCGCAACTCGCAACCCGCAACCCATACGCACCCTTTTCCCCTTTTATTTGCCGGACTTCTGCTCGTCCTTAAACAGCTTATAATTGATGCCGTCCACCAGCGCCTGCCACGACGCCTCGATGATGTCCGTGGCCACGCCCACCGTGCCCCACCAGTCGTGGGCGTCCCGGGATTCGATATTCACCCGGACCTTGGCGCCGGTGCCGCTCATACCGGGCAGGACCCGCACCTTGTAATCCTCCAGGCGCATTTCGGTGAGGCGGGGGTAGAAGCGCACCAGGGCTTTTAAAAGAGCGTTGTACAGGGCGTCCACCGGGCCGTTGCCCAGGGCTGCGGTGTGGACTTCATGGAGCCCCACTTTCACCCGGATGCTGGCCTCCGGAACGGGGGGCAGGTCATCCCCCACTTTCTGGTCGATGACCCGGTAGCCCAGGAGTTTGAAGAATTCCTTATAATACCCCCCCAGGGCCGCCATCAGCAACAGCGCCAGGGAGGCGTCCGCAGTCTCGAACTGGTAGCCCTGGGACTCAAGTTCTTTAACCTTTTCCAGGGCCACCTTGATGCTGCTCTCCGCGGGGGGGAGCTTGCCGCCCAGATTAAGGAGTTCGTCCAGCTTCTTCAAGGCCGCCTGCACCGCACGGTCGTGGGCATGGGCCTCCAGGCCGAGTTCCTGGGCCTTGAGCAGGATGTTCCCCCGGCCCGAGAGGTCGGAGACTGGGATGGCCCGGACGTTGCCCACGGCCTCCGGGGTGATATGCTCATAGGCCTTGGGGTTGCGCTTCACCGCCGCGGCGTGCACCCCGCCTTTGTGGGCAAACGCGCTCTGGCCCACGTACGGCTGGTAGCGGTTGGGATGGATGTTGGCCAGCTCGTAGACAAACCGGGACAACTCCGTCATCCGCTTGAGGCTGTCGTCACTGAGGCAATCGAGGCCCAGTTTCAGTTTCAGCGCGGGGATGATGGAAACGAGATTGGCATTGCCGCAGCGCTCCCCGAAGCCGTTGATGGTGCCCTGGACCTGGTCGCAGCCCAGCTCCACCGCGGCCAGGGAGTTGGCCACGGCCAGTTCCGAATCGTTGTGGGCGTGGATGCCCAGGGGGGTTTTGCGGAAGCGCTTTTTTACCGCCTTGATGATCTCCGCCAGCTCCGAGGTCAGGGTGCCGCCGTTGGTGTCGCAGAGCACCAAGACATCGGCGCCACCGTCTAACGCCGCCTCCAGGGTTTTCAGCGCATAATCCTGGTTTTCCTTAAACGCGTCGAAAAAATGCTCTGCATCGTAAAAGAGTTCTTCGGCCTTAGGTTTGAGGTAGGCCAGGGAGCCGGTGATGAGCTCCAGGTTGCGTTCCAGGGTGGTCTGCAGAATCTCTTTTACTTGAAAAATAGAGGACTTCCCGAAGATGGTCATCACCGGGGCCCGGCTGATGAGCAGTTCCTGGAAAACGGGATCGGAATCCGGCGGCCGGTCCTTGTGGTGGGTGCTGCCGAACGCGGCGACGCGGGTCTGCCCCAAGTTGTAGTTGCGGATTTCCTCGAAGAATTCTTCGTCCTTGGGATTGGACCCGGGCCAGCCGCCTTCGATGTAGTGGAACCCCAGCTCCGCCAGCTTCCGGGCAATGCGGATCTTATCGGCCAAAGAGAGATTGAAATACTCGGCCTGGGTGCCGTCCCGGAGGGTGGTGTCGTAGATCTTTACCTGGCGCATGGGGGACCTCGTTGTAGGGTGCGTCTCACGCACCAGTTTGGCTATTTCTTCTTCGGCGTTGGCTGGTCCAGGCCGAAGGCGTCGTGGAGGACGCGTACGGCCAACTCCCCGTATTTATCTTCGATGATGCAGGAAATTTTGATCTCCGAGGTGCTGATCATCAAAATATTGATGCCCGCGGCCGACAGGGCATCGAACATGCGCGCGGCGATGCCTGCGTTGTTGCGCATGCCCACGCCGATGATGGAAACCTTGGCGATGTTTTCGTCGCTGAGCACCTGCTGGGCCCCAACTTCCCTGGCCACGGGGCCCACCAACTCCAGGGTCTTGTTCAGGTCGCCTTTGGGCACGGTAAAGGTGAGATCGGTGTAACCGTCGATGCTGGTGTTCTGAATGATCATATCCACCACGATGTTGGCCTCCGCCACCGGCTTAAAGAGACGCACGGCGATGCCGGGGCGGTCGGGCACGCGAGTGATGGTGACCCGGGCGTCGAGCTTGCTGAAGGCCACGCCGGATACCGGGATTGCTTCCATTTCTTCGTCCTCCGCGGTTACCAGAGTTCCAGGATGGGTGGTGAAAGTGGAGCGGACCCGCAGGGGCACGTTATAACGCTTGGCAAAGCCCACGGAGCGGATCTCCAGGACCTTGGCCCCCAGGGAAGCCATTTCCAGCATCTCGTCATAGGAGATGCGGTCCAGGCGCCGGGCCTTATCACAGATGCGGGGATCGGTGGTATAAACCCCGTCCACGTCCGTAAAGATTTCGCAGAGATCGGCCTTCAGGGCCGCGGCGATGGCCACCGCGGTGGTGTCCGAGCCGCCCCGGCCCAAGGTGGTGATGTTGCCCACCTCATCCACACCCTGGAACCCGGCCACAGTGACCACCCGGTTCTTTTTCAATTCTTCCTTGATCCGGGCGGTGTCGATGCCGATGATCCGGGCCCGGCCGTAGCTGCGGTCCGTATAAATCCGGGCCTGGTGGCTTAAGAGCGATGCGGCCGGCACTCCCTGGCCCCGGAGAAACATGCTGAATAAGGAGACCGTAACCTGCTCGCCGGTGGCCAGCAGCACGTCCAATTCCCGGGGATCGGGGTCGTCGGCCAACTCCTTGGCCAGATTGATGAGGCGGTCCGTCTCCCCGGACATGGCCGACAAGACCACCACCATCTTATGGCCGTCACACCAATTCTTGACAACCCGGTTGGCCACGTTAGCGATGCGGTCGGGCCCGGCCACTGAGGTGCCGCCGTATTTTTGTACGATGAGGGGCAAGTATTTTCACTCCAGAGGTTTTTTAAAACACTAAATATACATTACTTCAAAACGGAAAAAAAGGAAATAACCGGGAAAACTCGAGTGGGGAAGGGAATTGCGAGTGCAGGGAAAAGCGGCTATTAGCGGTTTGTCTCTAAGCCGGGCTGGGGGAGAGGAAAAAACTTGGAACTCGGAACCGGGAACTCGGAACTATTCTCTGAGCATGCCGTTGCGACCCAATTGGTCGATTTGCCAATTGGTATTGAAGAATTGCAGGCCCATCTGGTAACGGCCCGGCGACTCAACCAGAGGCCTTACCCAGACCACTGCGCCCGCTACCCGGGTTTCCTGATGCAGGGCCGGCAAAAAGAAACTGACATCCACCGGAATTTTGGGCGAAAGAGGAGTGGGAGACTCCAATCTGGCCCCCAGCGCGCTGAGATCCTTCACAAAGGTGTCGGCCACCGGCTTCCCGTTGATGGCTTTAACTTCATAATTTACTGTATAGCGCTGGGCCCGGCGGGTAACCCTCTGTTTCATATATAAATAATCGGCATCATTAGCGCACAAGTTCAATATGGCCTGGAACAAAAATATATTTCTCGGGATATTTGGACATTATGAACGTGGGGTAAATTTTTAGATTGACGCTCCAGAAATATTAGTGGTAATAAAAGAAAAAAATCACAAGTGAAGGAGGCCGGTCAAATGGCTGCGACTTTGATCAAAGGGGCAGAGGTAGCCGCCCAGATTCGCGAGGAATTGAAGAAAGAGGTGGAAGAACTCAAGGCCAAACACGGTATCACCCCGGGACTGGTCACCATCCTGGTGGGGGAAGACCCCGGGTCCGTGAGCTACGTCACCGCCAAGCAGAAGACCGCCCACGAACTGGGCTTCTACTCCGTCCAGGACAACCAATCGCCGGACATCACCGAAGCTGCGCTGCTGGGGTTGCTGGACAAGTACAACAAGGATCCCAAGATCCACGGCATCCTTGTGCAGTTGCCGCTCCCCAAACACATCGACTCCAACAAGGTGCTCTACGGCATCAATCCCGACAAAGACGTGGACGCCTTCCATCCGGTGAACGTGGGCCGCATTCTGATCGGCAATTACGCGTTCCTGCCCTGCACCCCCGCGGGCTGCCAGGAATTGATCAACCGCTCCTACGGCGACCCCAAGGGTAAGGAAGTGGTGGTGGTGGGCCGCTCCAACATCGTGGGCAAACCCATGGTGGCCATCATGATCCAGAAGCTGCCCGGCGCCAACTCCACCGTCACCTGCGTGCACACCGGCACCCCCAAAGACAAGATGATCGAACACTGCAAGCGGGCGGACATCCTCATCGTGGCCGCGGGCGTGCCCAAATACGTTCAGGCTGACTGGGTGAAACCCGGCGCGTGCGTCATCGACGTGGGCGTCAACCGCATCGGCAAGAGCGAAAAGACCGGCAAAGCCATTTTGGCCGGGGACGTGGACTTCGAGACCGTGAAAGAGGTGGCCTCTTTCATCACCCCGGTGCCCGGCGGCGTGGGCCCCATGACCATCACCATGCTCATGAAAAACACGGTCATGGCCGCCAAACTGGCCGCGGGATTGGTGAAGCTGTAGATTTCTGGATATAAAAAATCTATGGTGATTAAGGGAATTTTGGGGTTAAGGGCTGGCGTCCTTAACCCCAGTTTTTGGGAACAGCAAAAGGAGAGATAATCGAGAGAAGGATTTTGTGTGACCTCCTTTATTTATTCACAGAAATTCCAATCTGTTTCTCGTATCCTCCCGACTCCAACGCTGCAAAAACCGCAGGATTCTTTGCATGGTTTCCCGGAAAGGAGCTTGTTTGGTGACCATAATACCCCAATGCTCTTGCCCGGCCTGAACCCATCGGTTGTGTAACAAAACAAAATCTTTCACATTAAAAGAGAAAAGAGACCTTTCCTGGGAGACTGCGCTGGCAAGTTGTTCCTGGTCTGTGCGGCCTTTGAACTCCAGTTCCTGGGCGTGCACCACATCAAAACCGCGTCGGCGCAAGGCAGGGGCCAAGCCCGCATGCACATCTTCATCCAAAAAAAGCCGGATTTTCATGAAAGACCGTCAAGGTTGATGAGGGTGTTTTAAAACTTGCTCCTTCCAGAAATCTACATCTGCGGCCGCAGCCAGATCGGCATCCACTTCCGTTTGATGATCAAAATAATATGCTAAGGCGGAGTGGACCTGAGCAGGACTCAGATGAGGCAGCGTCGTTAAAATCTCGTCAACACTCATTCCCATCTGATAGTACCCGGCAATGGAGCGGACAGTGATTCGCGTTCCCTCAATAATGGGAGCGCCTCCGGCAATCTCCGGATGAATTTCGATATATGGATAATCCCTTTTTGCCAACGCCTTACCCACGAGCCCTTCCCCTTGCTGTTTATTTTTTGATCTTTTCTTTATCACTAAGTTACTTGTCGGTCAATTTCCTTATAAAAAACGATTTCTTAATATGCCTGGTTATCTTAGTGCGGGCCTGCCCGGAGGCGGAGCAAAGATGGCGATGGTCAATGAACGCAAATAAGCCGGGCTAAGGGAGTAGCCTTTAATTCCTCTCGTGGCTGGTTGAGTAGACCCAAAAGAAGTACACAGGGAAATATTTTTAGTTTTGGCGGCGGCCGCCAAAACTAAAAAATCTCTTGGTGCCTCTCTGTGCCTTTGCGTCTTGGTGGTGAATCTTTTCTTGGTATTATCCAGGCTCAACCGTCCAGATTCGGGGAAAACGCGGCGGTAAGGAGTTCCCGGGTGATTCTCTCCGGCTCCTGGGAGTGGTATTCCACGATCCTTTTCAGATGGAAAAAACTCTCCGCGTCCATGAGGTTGAAGTCGATGGCGGTTTCTGAGGGGACGGAGCGGATGATGCGGCCCAAGATCACGGCCCGGACGGGTTCCGCCTCTTCCTGGCTAAGGTTCAGGATCACCCGGCAGACCTGGCCCTCTTGGAAAATCTTGTCCGTGCTACAGAGCATCCCCTTCAGGCTTAAGTTACGGCTCTGCACCCTGACTGACTGATTGTCAACGGCAACCATTGCCTCAAAGCGGAATTTGACCCTGGTGCGTTTCCGGCGTTCTCTGGCCATTAAACAACCTTCCAGAAAGAAGTGGCGACGGGATTTTCTCGGCAAAAAAAGATCCCGCTTGCCGGGGGCGTTTTTCGCTCCCTTCCTGATTATCGGTTCCATCCAGGGCAAACTTGAACTTTAAAACAAATTACATGAAGCCCGGGAAAATCTCCTTAAAGAACAGTTGCATCTGTTTCCAGGAGCGGCCCGCGGCCCGGGAATCGTAGGCCGCGCCCTTGGATTTGTCGCTGCCGGCCTCAGGATTGCTGAAGCTGTGCACCGCGCCGCCGTAGTAGACCATCTGCCAGTCCGCGCCCGCCTTCCCCAGGGCTTGCTGGAAAGCGGCAATCTCCTCCGGTTTGATATGCGGGTCTTCGGCCCCATGGAGCACCAGGATTTTCGCTTTGATGTTTTTCATGTCCTCCGGTTTCGGAGGCGCGAGACCGCCGTGGAAGCTGACCACTCCCGCCAGGTCCGCGCCGGCGTAGGCCAATTCCAGGACGGTGGTGCCGCCGAAGCAAAAACCGATGGCTGCCAGATGCTTGGGGTCCACCAGCTTGTTTTTCTTCAATAATTCCAGGCCGGCCAGGGCCCGCTGCCGCATCAAGGGCGTGCCCCGGAGATGGCCCGCCAGCTTGCGAGCTTCGTTAGGGTCTTTGGTGACCACTCCCTTGCCGTACATGTCCACGGCCAGGGCCACCACCCCCATCTCCGCCAGTTGCCGGGTCCGGTTCTTGACGTAGTCGTTTAGCCCCCAAAATTCGTGCACCACCAGCACCCCGGGAAGGGGGCCTTTGAGGGCGTCGTCATAGGCCAGAAAACCTTCCAGGACCGTGCCGTCCTGCTTATATTCCACGCTTTTGCCCACCACCTCGGCCTGGGCCCCTCCGGCCAGGGCCAGGGCCAGAATCACGGCCAGTAAATATTTCATCTCCGCCTCCTTTCCCAAAGACCTGCGAATTTTCCGGCATTATTTTAAAGATAAGCAGGCAGAGGCGTTGGTGCTATAAACCGGTAAATAAAAGTTCCCAGTTCCCAGTTCCAAGATCAAACCGCTATCTAGATGATAAAGTATTTCCCGGTCACACCTTGAACCCCGACTCTCAACTAAGGAACCAGGAGCCAGGAACTGGAAACTGGCAACTCACCTTGCCCAAAAAAAAGGCACAGGCTTTCGGCCTGTGCCTAAAATTTCCAATAATTCCAGGCTCTTTACTTGGGTTTATCCGCATTAGGTTGCTCTGCCTTGGGTTGCTGGGCCTCGGGCTTTTCCTGCTTGGGTTGCGGAGTTTCCGGCTTTGCCGGTTTGGCTGGCTCCGGTTTGGCCGGTTCTGTCTTGGGTTTTGCCGAAGGAGGCATTGCCGGTGCGCCTGCCGGCGGTTGCGCTTGTTTGGCCTTTTCCTGCAATTTGGTGAAGATGGGTTTCATTTCCGTGTTGAGTTGGGGCATGATCTCCCGCATGTACGCGGAAAACTTGACCCGGGCTGATTTTCCCGCGGGGGAGCCGAAGAACGCGGCCATGGCGTTGATCTCATCCGGGGTAAAGTGCTTAATCAATGCGGTCTCGCTGATTTGGTAAGTCTTTTCCAGCAAGGCTTTATCATTCAGGGCGTCTTGGAATTCTTTGCGGGTTTCCTCCGGCATCCGCTGGATCATATTGCCGGTAATATTCTGCAGCAGTTCCTGGGGAGGCACCGCCTCCAAATACTTTTTGGCCGCAGCCTTGCGGTTCTCCGGGGTATCGGCCACCGGCCCGGCGGAGGCGGGGGCCGCGGGTGGTGATGCGGGCTTGTCGCCGCAGGCCGCGGCCATGATGATCAGGAACAGCGCCAGAATACCTTTTATTTTTTTCATCAATTCCTCCCCTAAAAAGCGATTGAGTAAACTTCTTTTAACATATTCACCTAACTTCAGAATTTCAAGCCCTCCCTCGGTTGCCGGAAATGCCCTCTTCAGGGGCGGCTTGCCTTAAAGACCGGAAAAACGGGAAGACACGCGCATATTGAGTTAATACCAATTCGCAATCAAAACGTAAAACGCAAAACGCAAAACGGCAAATGGCATTAGGGGGTCAACGTCATAAATTGGGTTTGCAGCTCCCGGCCCTGCAACGTTAAATAGGCCAAACTGACCGGGAGGGTCAAGCGCCGGGGGCCGGCCGAGCCGGGGTTGAGAAAGAGGACGCCGTTTTTCCGCTCCAGGTGGGGGCGGTGGGAGTGGCCGAAGATGACCGCGGCAAAACCCGCAGCCCCGGGGTCCAGATCCAGGGTATGAAGGTCGTGGAGGACGTAGATCTGGATTTCTCCCACCTCCACCACTTCGGTGAGCGGCAGTTCCCGGGCCCATTCCCCCCGGTCGGTGTTGCCCCGGACCGCCTTGACCGGCGCGATCTTCCCCAAATTCTCCAGGATTTCCGGGGAACCCACATCCCCTGCGTGGATGATGAGGTTGACGCCCTTTAGGGCCTCCACCGCCTGGGGGCGCAGGAAGCCGTGGGTGTCGGAGATGACGCCGATGCGCATAGTTAGTAAGTAGCGAGCAGTGAGCTGTGAGCAGTGAAAAAGATTGGCCAGTTTAGGTAGAGTTTTAACTGATTACTGCTCACTGCTTACCGCTCACTATACTTTCACAGACCACCGCAGCTTCTATGGGCCCGGCGGCGCAGATGTCCTCTTCGAAGCAGGTCTTCGAGAAATCCTGTTCCAGGGCCACGGGGTAGTCGCCTGAAAAGCAGGAGAGGCAGAAGTTGTCGTGGTCCATCTGGGTGGCGGCCACCATGCCTTCCAGGCTCAAGTAGCCCAGGTAATCCAGGCCCAGGAAGTCCCGGATCTGTTCGATCTCCTGTTGCGAGGCGATGAGTTCCCCTTTGTGGGAAAAGTCGATGCCGTAGTAGCAGGGGAAGCGGGTGGGCGGGCAGCTCACCAGTAAGCTCACTTCCTTGGCCCCGGCCTCCCGGAGGGACTTGACCCGGGAGCGGGTGGTGGTGCCCCGGATGATGGAGTCTTCCACCACCACCACCCTTTTCCCCTTGAGGATGTCCCGCACCGGGTTGAGCTTCACCTTCACGGAGAAATCCCGCATGGTCTGGGAAGGCTGGATAAAGGTGCGGCCCACGTAGTGGTTGCGGATGACCCCGAATTCGAAAGGCAGCCCGCCGGCCTCGGCATAGCCTAAGGCCGCGTAAATGCCGGAGTCGGGGAAGGGCATGACCAGGTCGGCCTTGAGGGGATGCTCTCGCACCAGGGCCGCGCCCAGGCGCTTGCGCACGAGATACACGCTTTTGCCGAAGACCTGGCTGTCGGGCCGGGCGAAATAGATGTATTCGAAGATGCAGTG
>DYJG01000697.1 GCA_020723225.1 Desulfobacca acetoxidans
CCGCATGTCCGGATCTGTGAGGGGGGCGGCCCATAAGGGCCGTCCCTACCTCGACGCAGTAGAGAAGCCGACCTCACGGACAGTTTAGCAAAAAGCCCCGGGCTGGTCAATCGCCAGGAGCAATGCTATAATAGCACACCGATTTTCTTTACTAGGAAAGAAACCATGCCTGCCCTGCATCACCAGAAGCCCACTGTGGACGTCGCCATGATCGGCCACTTCGCCGTGGACCGGCTCATCTTCGGGGGTCGGGAGGAGACCTCCCCCGGGGGCTCCGTCTACTACGGCGCCCTGGCCCTGCGGAGGATGGGGCTCAGCGTGGCGGTGATCACCCGGCTCAGGGAGGCCGACTTCCCGCGGCTGGAGGAGCTAAGGTCAGCGGGGGTATTGGTCTACGCCCATCCCGCCGCCGAGACCTCGGGCATCGAGAACACCTATCTCTCCCAGGACATGGACCGGCGCCTCTGCCGGCCCCTGGGCTTCGCCGGGCCGTTTCGGCGGGAGGACCTTCCGGAGATCTCGGCCCGGACCTACATCGTGGGCCCCATCATCGCCGGCGAGGTGGACATCCCGCTGGTGGAGGCCCTGTCCCGGCGGGCGCCGGTGGCCCTGGACGCCCAGGGGTTCGTGCGGGTCCGGAAAGGGGACGACCTGGTGTTCCAGGACTGGCCGGAGAAAGCCCGGGGGCTGGCCCTGGTTCACGTCCTGAAGGTGGATGCCGCTGAGGCCGAGGTGCTGACCGGCCGTACCGACCTCCGCCAGGCCGCCCGGATCCTGGCCGGATGCGGCCCCCGGGAGATCGTGTTGACCCATTCCTCCGGCCTTCTGGTGCTCGCCCAGGGCCGTTACTACCAGGCGCCCTGGACCTCCCGGCAGCTCTCCGGGCGTACCGGCCGGGGCGATACCTGCCTGGCCGCCTACGTGGGGAAGCGCCTTGAAACCAGTCCCGAAGAGGCCTGCCGTTTCGCCGCCGCCTTGACCTCCCTGAAGATGGAGAAGCCCGGGCCGTTTCGCGGCACCTGTGACTAAGTACACCTGGAAGGTGTACTAGCTTGACACCTCGATTTAATCTGATCTAGAAAGAGAACCAATGATGAAAATTGTTTTGGCCAACAACGAGGTTTATCACGTTTTCAATCGGGGAATCGAACAACGACCTACTTTCACCAACAAAAGAGAATATACTCGCGCTCTTACGACTCTTGACTTTTATCGTTTCAAGAATCCTCCCTTAAGACTTTCAAAGGTCCTGCTTTTGGAAAAGGCAAAGAGAGCAGAATTCTTCCTTAATTTAGAAAAGGAAGGCGAAAGGTTGGTCGAGATCACCAGTTACTGCCTAATGCCCAACCATTTCCATTTGTTACTGAGGCAAAGGCTCGATGAAGGCATTTCCCAGTTCTTAAGCAACTTTAGCAACAGCTATACCCGCTATTTTAATACCAAACACAAAAGAACCGGGGCTCTTT
>DYJG01000698.1 GCA_020723225.1 Desulfobacca acetoxidans
ATACTACTTCTTCGCAATCTGATTCAATTCACAGAACAAAGTTGCACCCGCCACATAAAACAAGTCCCATGGCTCCCGCACGTCCAAATAAGTCAGGGAGGGCATGTTTTGGGCCAGGAAGTTGGTGGTGAAGAGGCCGGAGCGGAAGTCTTCGTGTTTCAGGACCTGGCGGTAGAAGGGGATGGTGGTCTTGATGCCCCGGATGATGTATTCCTCCAGGGCCCGGTCCATGCGGTTGAGGACCTCTTCCCAGGTGTTGCCCCAGGCGCAGAGTTTGGCCAGCATGGGGTCGAAATAGGGGGGCACTTCGTAGCCGCCGTAGACGCAGCCGTCCAGGCGGATGCCGATGCCGCCGGGGGACTGGTAGCGGGTGATGCGCCCGGGGGAGGGGAAGAAGTTGTTCCGGGGGTCCTCGGCGTTGATGCGGCACTCGATGGCGTAGCCGTTGAGGCGCACGTCTTCCTGTTTGATGGTCAGGCGCTCGCCGGCCGCGGCCTTGATCATCTCCGCCACCAGATCGATGCCGGTGATGAGTTCGGTGATGGGATGCTCCACCTGGATGCGGGTGTTCATCTCCAGGAAGTAGAAATTCAGGTCCCGGTCCACCAGGAATTCCATGGTGCCCACGGAATGGTAGTTGAGGAGCGCCGCGGCTTTCTTGGCCAGCTCGCCCATCTCCTCGCGCTTCTCCGGGGTGAGGACCAAAGACGGCGCGATCTCGATGATCTTCTGGTGGCGGCGCTGGATGGAGCAGTCCCGTTCGCCCAGGTGGATGATGTTGCCGTGCTTGTCCCCCAGGATCTGGATTTCGATGTGCTTGGGCTCTAAAATCAGTTTTTCCAGATAAACCGCGGGATCGCCGAAATTGCGCAGCGCTTCCCGGGACGCGCCCGGGAGCCCGGCCAAAAGTTCGGCTTCGTCGTTCACCCGGCGCATGCCCCGGCCGCCGCCGCCGCCCTTGGCCTTGATGAGCATGGGAAAGCCGATCTTGGCGGCCCATTCTTTGGCCTGGCCCGGGTCCTCGATGTCGATCACCGGGGAGCCGGGAACGATGGGCAGACCGGCTTCGTCCGCCAGTTTCCGGGCCAGGACCTTGTCCCCCATCTGCCGCATGGCCTCCGGCGGCGGGCCGATGAAGGTGATGCCTGCGTCTTCGCAGGCTTGGGCGAACTGCCAGTTCTCGGCGCAGAAGCCGTAGCCGGGATGAATGGCGTCGGCCCCGGCCCATTTGGCTACTTCGATGATCTGGGCGTAGTCCAGGTACCCGGCCACGGGTCCGGGGGTGACCATGATAGCCTGGTCGGCCTTGGTGATGTGGATGGCGTTGGCGTCCTGCTCGGTGTAGACGGTGACCGTGGGAATGCCCAGCTCTTTGCAGGCGCGGATGATGCGCACCGCGATCTCCCCCCGGTTGGCCACCATGACTTTATGGAAAAGGCCCATTTCTTAGGAAACCCTTTGAA
>DYJG01000699.1 GCA_020723225.1 Desulfobacca acetoxidans
CTGCATTTATCGGCGTGTATCTGCGTTAATCGGCGGTTAATTGTTAACCGCAGATGAACGCAGATGGACGCAGATATTATCTACCTATGCGCCTTTGCGTCTTTGCGTGAGAAATAAATTCTAATTCACCAACAAATTCGCCGGCAATTTATTGAATTGGCTGCGGTAACGCAGTTGGCTGCTTGCGAAGAGGATGGAAAAGATGTTGTGGTCGTCGCTCACCACCCGGCTTGTCTGCAGCATGGCCGGGGTGACCAGGCGGGCGGCCTTCAGGGTCTGGTAATCCTTGGCGGGCATGGGGCCTTTATCCGCCAAACTTATGGCCTTCTCGGGGGACAGGGGGTCGTTGGCCGCGACCATGCAGGCGCTGGACACAAGGCCGCCGGAGGAGGGCGAGCGCAGTTCCAGCAGATACGGAAAGACCGCGCCCACCGTGGCCAGGATGGTTTCATTGGCCGCTTCGTTGGCCGGGTCGAAATAGGTGTTGATGACCACCACCCCGCCGGGCCGCAGACAGGCCCTGACTTCCCGGAAGAACTCCACGGTGAGCAGATAATCCGGGGTGCAGTCGCCATGAAATAAGTCGGTGATCACCAAGTCATACGCGGGTACTTGATGCCTGCGGACAAAGGTCCTGGCGTCCTCCACGTGCACTTCGATGCCCTTGGGGTCGAAGTCGAAAAATTCCGTGGCCGCAGTCAAAGAGTTGGGGTTGATCTCCACCGCGGTGACCTTCCCGCCCCGGCGGTGCAAGGCCCGGGGGATCATGCCGGCAGCCACCCCCAGCACCAGAGAATTCCTGGCGTCCGGCGCGTAGGCCTCCACCAGGCGCATCATGAAGCCGGTATGGTCCAGGATCACGCCGTCGGCAGTGATCATGTTCTGGATAATGCCGTCCTGGAGATAGGCCCGGGCCGGTTTCCGGCCCTCCCCTTCCGGCCGCACCTCCAGAATCTTGATATTGCCGAAAACCGAGGTGTATTCCGCCAGGATCTCGAAGTTTTGGCCGACGTCGCTCATGCCCGCCAGCATCTTGAAGTAGACGCGCTGGCCCGTGAGCAAAATCACGCTTAAAAACACGACGAGGGCGCAGCCTCCGAGCAGCCGCTTCTTCCGGGGGCCGGGAATTTCCTGAACGAATGAGATGCCCGCCACCACTATGCCCAAGCCGATGCTCATCCACAATAAGGCCCGGAAATTGGTGAGGTGCGGGATGATCAGGAACGCGGTCAAGATCACCCCGGCCACCGAACCCACGGTGCTGATGAAAAAGACCCGGCCCGCGCCCGCGTCGCCCTCGGGGTTTAAGTCCCGGGCCAGGGCGATGAGCAGCGGATTCATGGCCGACAGGACCACCAGGGGCAGGGCCAAAAGAATTATGCCCCCCAGAAAACTGGCAACAATCAGGTTGATGGTGGCCAGGAAGGGAAAGACCACGGGATAGACCGCCGCGGCCGCGACGA
>DYJG01000700.1 GCA_020723225.1 Desulfobacca acetoxidans
GGGCTGCCTGGGCCACCATCTCTTCGGGAAACCCCAGGCGCACCATCTGGGGCCAGAAGGGCACTTCTGGGAGATTTTTCAGAATCGAGGCCGCGGCCTCATCCGGGTCGGTGAAGGGCACCGAACCGATGCCGGTGGCGGCTAGGGGTGGCAAAGGGAACATCTTTTCCTCCGGATGAGTTCAAAGTTCAAGGTTCAAGGTTCAAAGTCAGGGATAAAGGCCCGTGAATGACCTTGAAGCTATTACTTTTGCCGGGGGTTGTCAAGGAGGGGTGTGGGTTGCGAGTTGCGAGTTGCGGGTTATGGATCAGGGGGATAAATAGTTAACTCGGTAAGATACCATTGCGTGTTTATCGGCAGCTATTGTTTCATAGGCGTTTAAGCTGCGCTGGGCCGGAGCGGAAGCTTGCCGGATTCAATCCATGGAGAAGGTAGTTAGAATCGGGACCAGAAAAATTACCCCGAAGTAGAAACCTAAGACAACCTCTCAGCAACTCGCAACCCGCAACTCGAAAACTGGCCACTGGCCACTGGCTACTTCCCCCCGCCGTCCCAGCGCTCCAGCCACTTATACAGGCGCTCACGGTAGTAATAGAGGGCGCCCCCCAAGGCCAGGCAGAGGGCGATGAGGATGGCGGAGAAGAGATAATCTCCTTCATAGACCTTGGCTCCCTGGAGGGTGAGCATCAGGGTGCCGGGGAGGCGGCCCACCGTGCTCAGGACCAGGAAGAGCTTGAGGGGCATTTGGCTCAGTCCCAGGATGAAGCAGAGGTAATCCTTGGGAAATCCGGGAAGGATAAACAGAAAAAAAGCCACCAACGCGCCCTGGTGTTCCATCAGGAAATCGAAGCGTTTCAAGGTCTCGGGCTTGACCACCCGGGCTACGAAGTGGACCTCCAGCCAGCGGCCCAGGAGGAAAGCCAGGGTGGAACCCAGGGTCAGGCCGATGGTGGAATAGAGCATCCCCAGGGGGACACCGAAGAGAAAGCCGCCGATGAAGCCGGTGGCCTCTCCGGGGACGGGCGCAAACACCACCTGCAGCGTCTGCACCACGATGAAAATCAGGGG
This sequence comes from Desulfobacca acetoxidans, assembly GCA_020723225.1. Lineage (GTDB taxonomy): Bacteria > Desulfobacterota > Desulfobaccia > Desulfobaccales > 0-14-0-80-60-11 > SURF-52. The sequence goes on from DYJG01000700.1 coordinate 1,069, forward strand.
CGCCAACGGTCCCACGGTATTCAGCAGTTGCTTGATCCGTTCCTTGTCGGTAAAGGTGTCGTAGTAATAACAGACTTTTTCTCCGAGAAGGTCCCGGCATTGAAAGGCCCAGATCAAGCCGATTATCAGTACCAGCAGCCCCAGGGCCAGGCCTCCCCAAAGAAAGAAGCGGCGCCGGGATGTGTCTTCCTGGTTTTCCATGATTTCCGTCAGAGTCTTGGCAGCACTGGTCTCAGATTGATGATGCATATCCCTTAACATATTCCTTTTAGATTATCCATGCTTCCGCATCGGCATCGGCCTCAGGAAACTTCATTCATTGTTTGGTTCCAAATTCCACGGGCTGTTGCCCAAATCGGTCTGGGACGCAGTTTTGTTAATACCCAAAATCAT
>DYJG01000042.1:0-7832 GCA_020723225.1 Desulfobacca acetoxidans
GTAAGCCATAATCACATCCCTTCCTTGCCCAACATAATATGCAACATCCGGGCCAAGAAAGGGGGGCGCTAATCACTCCCGGGAAGTTCGCCATTCATGCAGGGGACAAGCGGAACACCGGGGTTTGGGGCGGCAGAATTCCTTGCCGACCCTCACCAACAAGGCATGAAATTCCTGGTAGAGGGGAACGTCGGACGGCAAATTCTCCATGAACAGGCCCTGGAGTTCATCGTAGGAGCAAGACTCGGGGGCCAGAGAATGCCGGCTCAGGACCCGGTGGGTATAGGCGTCCACCACGAACGCGGGTTTATGCAGGGCATAGAGGAGGATGCTGTCCGCGGTTTCCGGGCCGATGCCCTTAACCTTCAGCAGCTCGGCCCGGAGCGCTCCCAGGTCCACCCTGGCCATTTCTGCCGGGGAGTTGTGGAAGCGCTGGGCAAAAAAGTCCAGGAAACTTTTGACCCGCCGGGTCTTGATATTGAAATAACCCGAAGGTTTCAGGCGGCGGGCCAGTTCCTCCTCGGGCATCTCTTGCAAGGCCCGGGGATCGAGGAGGCCTTCGTCCTTCAGTCCGTCCAGCACCTGGGCCACGTTACGCCAGTTGGTATTCTGGGTGAGAATCGCGCCAATGATAACCTCGAAGGGGGTCTCCCCCGGCCACCACCCCTGGGGGCCGAATGCGTCCCACAGTTTCTGATACAATTCCTTGAGCATTTCGCCCGTTCGGGCTGCGGTCATGTCGCCTCCGCTTTCAACAGGTAGCAGCCAGCTTTTTACCGACGACTGGCTACTGGTTACTGGCTACTTTAACATTTTTTTTGGCAGCTTCATGTGATAGAATGCGCATTGCCGAGGGCAGGCCAAACTCCAGCATCTCCAAAGACCGGTATCGTGGGCAAAAAAGTCACCTTCAATCCTTACGGCCTCACCATCGAAGTGGCGGAGGGAGAAAACCTGCTGCGGGCCGCGCTCCAGGCAGGGGTGCATATCAACGCCTCCTGCGGGGGGGAAGGCGTCTGCGGCAAATGCAAAATCCTCCTGGAATCAGGCGAAGTCGACACCTTCCGGGGCAGCCTGCTGACCGACGAGGAATGGGACCTGGGCTACCGCCAGGCCTGCCAGACCCGGGTGGTGGGCGACGTAGTGGTGCGCATCCCCCCGGAATCCCTGCTGGACCGCCGCACCCTGACCCGCCGCCGGGGCGGCGTCGGCCTCCGGCCCAGTCCCATTAACATTGCCGCGTTGAAGGAGCAGGGCCTCTATAATCCGGCCTTCAAAAAGAGATGCGTCCGATTGTCGCCTCCCACTCTGGCGGATAACGTCAATGACCTGGCCCGCCTGGAAGACGGCCTGGCCCGGCAACATGGCGTGGAAAGCCTCACCCTGGACTTCTACCTTCTGAGAAAGATGGCCCGGGTGATGCGGGAGCAGGATTTTCAGGTCACCGCCACCCTGGACTTCTCCCGGCGCCGTTTCCGGTCCCCCCACATGATCAATGTGGAAGCCGGCGACACCACCCAGCGCCACTTTGCCCTGGCGGTGGACATCGGCACCACCACCGTCTGGGTGCAGCTCCTGGACCTGGCCAAAGGGGAAATCCTGGGCCACGCCGCGGATTACAACGCCCAGATGAGTTACGGGGACGATGTCATCACCCGCATCGTCTTCAGCCAGAAAGAAGGGGGCCTGCATAAACTGCAAAGGTCGGTGGTGGGCACCATCAACCAGGTCATGCACCGGCTGTTGAAGCAGCACAAGCTGGCGGTGGAGGAAATCTCCCACATGACCGTGGCCGCCAACACCACCATGACCCATCTCTTCTACGGCATCGACCCCAAATACATCCGTCTGTCGCCCTACACCCCCACCGCGGGCAGCGTTCCATTGCTCCGGGCCCGGGACCTGGGTCTGGAGGTACCGCAGCACGTCTTCGTTTACAGCGTCAGCTCCGTCTCCAGCTACGTGGGCGGGGATATCGTCGCCGGGGTCCTGGCCTCCGGCTTGTATAAAGAACCCAGGCTGACCCTGTTCATCGATATCGGCACCAACGGCGAGATCGTCATCGGCAACCAGCAGTGGCTGGCCTGCGCCGCCTGTTCCGCTGGCCCGGCCTTCGAAGGCGGGGGCATCCGCTTCGGCATGCGGGCCACCCAGGGGGCCATCGAAGAGGTGAGCATCAACCCGGATACCTGCGAGCCCATGATCATCACCATCGGCATGACCAAACCCAAGGGCATCTGCGGCTCCGGATTGATCAACCTCCTGGCGGTCCTGATGGAGGAGGGCATCATCCTCCCCAACGGCAAGTTCCGGGACGACCTCATCACCTGCGCGCCCCGCATCCGCCGGACCGAAAACGGCAATGAATACGTCATCGCCTATGCCGAGGACACGGAGATCGGCCAGGACATAACCTTAAGCGAAGTGGATATCGACAACCTGATGCGGGCCAAGGGCGCCATGTTTGCGGGTTACGTCACCCTGCTGGAAAGCGTGGGCCTGCGCCTCCAGGACCTGGAACAGGTCATCCTGGCGGGCGCGTTCGGCAGTTTCGTGAATATCGACAACGCCATCGCCATCGGGTTGCTCCCGGATCTTCCCCGGGACCGCTACCAATTCGTGGGCAACGCCTCGCTCTTAGGAGCCACCCTGGTGGCCTTCTCCCGGGAGATGCTGAGCGAAGAACGCCGGGTGGCGGATATGATGACCAACTTCGAGCTCTCGGAAACCCCGGGCTACATGAATCAATACATTGCCGCCTTATTTTTGCCCCACACCCAGGCGGAATATTTTCCCTCCATCAGCGAACGCCTCCGGGCCGCGAAATGACAGGGGCCAGAGATCAGGGGTCAGGGATTAGTATCCCTGCTCGTTCCCAAGCTTTGCTTGGGAACGGCGCTTATCCGTCCAAGCTTTGCTTGGACACCTTCTTAACGGAACAAAGCTTCGTTGCGAATCTTTTTTTTCCCACGACTTAACGCGAGATTCTTCGTTGCACTCAGAATAACAAAAGACCACGCTGACAGCGCATAATCTCCTGCCCCCTGCCCCCTGGCCCCTGACCCCTTTGAGAAGATTTGGGTAGTGTCATGTGGACCAAAACAATTTGGACCTTGGGGGCGGCCATCCTGATAGCCGCCCTTTTTCCCCTGCACATGGTTTGGAGCAGCTCACCCGCGTTTTCCCAGTCCTTTTCGCCCGGAGCGGCCCTTCCCGGCATCCAGCCTCTGCCGGAGGTGGAAATGGAGGTGGGGCGGCTCACCAATGAAACCCGGCGCCAGCACGGCCTGCCGCCGCTGACGGCGGACCTTAATCTGGTGGAGGCGTCCCGGCAACACAGCATGGACATGCTGGCCCGGCGCTTCTTCAGCCACCAAAACCCGGAGGGCCGGTCTTTTATGGAGCGCCTGCCTCCTGCTTACGGCGCCCGAATTTTCCAATCGGGAGAAAACATCTGGACCGGCTCCGGTTATTACCCTTTTAACCCCCAAAACCTGGCCCGGATGATCATGAATTCCTGGATCTCCAGTCCGGGGCACTGCAAAAATATCCTCACCCCCGGCTTTACCCACCTGGGGGTGGGGGTGGCGGCAATGGGCCGGGAGGTGAGGGCCACGCAAATTTTCGTTAAAATGCGTTAACTCCAAACCCGCTCAAAAAGTGATTTGATATTAGGGGTCAGGGGTCAGATAAAAGAAATCCAAATTTTCTGTCCCTGACCCCTGCCCCCTGGCCCCTGATCCCTGTAATCCTACCCCAATTTCTTCATCAGCCACGCCATGTTCTCCGCCAGGTTGGCCACCGTCTTCAGGCCTTCCGCGTCCTGGGCCACGTCCCCGGGCTTCAAGCCGTAGGCGATGGGCCAGTAGGTGGAGCCGGGCACGAACATGCCCATGATCACGAACCAGAATTGGAGCTGCGAATAGGTGAAATTCACCCCGGCGCGCCGGGCCACCACAATGGGGGTGCCCACCTTGCGGTAGAAGGGATTGTCCCCCATGCGGGCCACGTACCCGGCCCGGTCCAGCAGCGCCATAAGGTTGGGGGTGGCGGAGCCGAAGTAGACCGGGGAGCCTACGATGATCCCGTCGGCCTGGCCCATGGCGGTGAAGACGGGGTGGAAGTCGTCATCTTCCTGGGCGCAACGGTTCTTGTCAGTGGAGCATTTCCCACAGGCCTTGCAGGGATGGATCTGCTTGTCATGGAGGGAAATATATTCCGTTTGTATGCCCTGCTGTTCCAGGACCTTGAGGGCCTCTTGCAGCAGGTGGTAAGTATTCCCCTTCGGGCGGGGCGATCCGGAAATGGCCAATACCTTCAAGGCTCTTCCTCCTTGTCTCGAAATGGGCTTAAATTACCATAAAAATAACCGCGGATGAACGCCGATAAACGCAGATCAATAAAGATTATTATCGGCGAAAATCGGCGTACATCGGCGTGTATCGGCGGCAAAAAATACTTGACAGCGAGCCATTTATTCCCTAATAAATGAGTGAACGCTCACATTTAAGATACCAATCACCAAGCTCCGTTTTTACTGCGATCAGCCTATTAACCGAAAACCGGAAACCGAAAACCTTCCTTATGCGCGACGGCTCCAAGACCAAGGAATTGATTGCCCGCACCTCGCTCCACCTGTTTGTGGAGAAGGGGATCACGGAGACCACCATCCGGGACATCGCCGCGGCCGCGGGCATCGCCGAAGGCACCTTGTATCGCCACTACGAGAGCAAGGATCAGTTGGCCTGGGAGCTGTTCTCCGAAAACTACGTGTCCTTTGCCCGGGAATTGGACCGGGTCCAGGAAGAATACGACACCCTGAAGGACAAGCTGGCCGCCATGATCAGGCGGTTCTGCGCCTTTTTCGACCAGGACCCGGTGCTTTTCAGCTACCTGCTCCTGGCCCAGCACCACCAGCTTAAAAAAGTGACTCCGGACATGGAGACCGCGGTGACGGTGCTGCAAAAAGTCATTGCCCAGGGCATGGCCAAAAGCGAAGTGCCGGAAATGGAAGTGGAATTGGCCGCGGCCATGGTCCTGGGGGTGGTGCTCCAGGTGGCGGTCTTCAAGGCCTACAACCGCATCAACCAGGACCTCTCCCACCTTGGCGAAATCCTGGTGGACACCTGCTGGCGGGTCCTGGTCGGCAACGGGACGCCTTGATTTCAGGTCCCCGGTTGACTATATTTTCATGTTAAGGGCCATAGAGAGAGAACATGAGCAAAGAAGAACTGAAAGCCCGAATTCAGGCCGCGGCCCCGGAGAACAAGATCTCCTGCGCCGCCGCCATGCGCCTGGCCGAGGAACTGGTCATCTCCCGGAAGGATATGGGAAAACTTTTGAACGAACTGAAGATCAAGATCAAGCAGTGCCAGTTAGGGTGTTTTTAGAGTTCAAGGTTCAAGGTTCAAAGTTCAAGGTTCACAGTTGAGACCTTCGCGGAAGTCCTTTAGGTTGTCATTCTGAACGGAGCGTAGCGGAGTGAAGAATCTCGTCTTTGGCACTAAGCGCCTGAAAAAGAATAATTACTACTGCTAACTGCTTACATATTATGACTTTTCTCTTCGGACCCGTTCCCTCCCGGCGCCTGGGGCGCTCCCTGGGGGTCGATCTGATCCCCCGGAAGACCTGTCCCTATGACTGCGTCTACTGCGAGGTGGGGCCCACCACCCGGCAGACCCTGAAACGTCGGGATTATCACACCGAGGCCATTATCCAGGAATTGACGGCCTATCTTTCCCATCCGGAAACCGCACTCGATTTCATCACCCTGGCGGGCTCCGGGGAACCCACCCTGAACCTGGGAATCGGCAGGATCATCGCCGCAGTGAAAGAGCTGACGGATACGCCGGTGGCCGTCCTGACCAACGGGGCGTTGCTGCATCTACCGGACGTGCGCCGGGACTTGGCGGCCGCGGACGTGATTCTTCCCTCCCTGGATTCGGCCATAGAAAAAACGTGGCGGGCCATGGACCGTCCCCTGCCGGGGATGACGCTCCAGCAGATGATCGAGGGCCTCTCTGCCTTGCGCCGGGAGTACCGGGGGCAAATCTGGCTGGAAATCATGGTTCTGAAAGGGTGGAACGACACCGAAAGGGAGCTTGCGGCCCTGCGCCAGGTTATCGAGAGAGTAGCCCCGGATCAGGTGCAGCTCAACACCGCGGTGCGCCCCGGGGTGGAGGATGCCGCCCAACCCTTAAACGAAGAGGAGATGCAAGCTGTGGCCGCGTTCCTGGGGGGAGGCGCACAAGTCATCGCGTCCAGTCCCCGGCCCGCGAATGCGGAAACCGCGGTGAGCGACGCCCGTTTTCTAGAAATGCTGGCCCGGCGGCCCATGACCGCCGCGGATGTGGCGGAGGTTTTGGGGCTGCCGCTAGATTTGGTGCAATCGAGGCTAAATCGTCTCTGTGAGTCTGGGGCGATTTCATATGGTCTTTATCAAGACCAAGGGTTTTATCGGCAATAGGTAAGTGAACCACGACATTTCGAAACTCGTTCCCATGCGGAGCTTGGGAACGAGGGGAAAGAACGAGGGAAAATAACAACTTAAGACCTCTATAAAAACCACTCCTTGTCATTCTGAACGGAGCGCAGCGGAGTGAAGAATCTGGTTTTTGGGCGGCAGGATATCCAATCTGCTTGTAATCATCGACACTGCCCAAAAAATCCTTGACGCCAAAAACGAGATTCTTCGGTCGCTCCGCTTCCTCAGAATGACAAGTGGGGAGAATTTCGCAGAGGTCTCAACTTCTAGGACCAAACAACCCAGCAATCGGGGGATGCGGATTATGAGCGACAGATTCGATGTGGGCATGGATGTGGGTTCGGTGAGCGTCAACCTGGCGGTGATGGGGCCCCAGGGGGAGGTGCTGCGGGAGGAAAACCGCCGCCATCAGGGGGAGCCTTACCGGGTGGCATTAAAGATGCTGGAGGCCCTGGAGCCGGAGTTTCCCTTACAAAAATGCCGCCTGGCCGCGTTCACCGGCCTGGGAGGCAAGGTCCTGGCGGAGCTTCTGGGCGGGGTCTTTGTCAATGAAGTTATCGCCCAGGCCCGGGGCACCTTTCATTTCCATCCGGAAGCCCGCAGCATCATCGACATGGGGGGCGAAGACGCCAAGCTGCTGTTGGTGGCCGACGAAGACGGGCACCAGATCATCCAGGACTTCGCCATGAACACCATGTGCGCGGCAGGCACCGGGTCGTTCCTGGACCAGCAGGCCCACCGCATGGGCTACACCATCGAGCAGTTCAGCGAACTGTCCCTCAAATCCACCACGCCGCCCCGGGTGGCCGGGCGCTGCAGCGTCTTTGCCAAGACGGACATGATCCACCTGCAGCAGGGCGCGACCCCGGACTTCGAAATCATCGCGGGCCTCTGCCAGGCCATGGCCCGGAACCTCAAAAGCAATATCGCCAAGGGCAAGACCATCACCCCGCCGGTGGCCTTCCAGGGGGGCGTGGCCCACAACCTGGGCGTGCGCCAGGCCTTCCGCCAGGTCTTCGACCTGGACGAAAACGGGCTTATCATTCCCCCGCATTTCTGCGCGCTGGGCGCGGTGGGCGCGGTGCTCGCCAGCCGGGAGCAGCCCCCCGCGGACTTCGCCCTGAATCTCCAACCCCTGAAAGACTACCTGACCCGGGAGGCCGAAGCCGGGCGCAGCCTGGAGCGCCTCACCCCCCCTGACGAGTTAGGGCCTGACGCCTACGCGGTGGCCCCCCAGCCCCTCATGGGTGCGCAGGTGGAGGCTTATCTTGGCATCGACGTGGGCTCTATCAGCACCAACGTGGTGGTCATCGACAAAGACATGCGGGTCCTGGCCCGGGAGTATCTC
>DYJG01000042.1:7842-10982 GCA_020723225.1 Desulfobacca acetoxidans
GGCGGCCCCTGGAGGCCATCACCGAGGGACTGAAAAGGGTGGGGAAAAAGCTGGCGGGCCGGGTGGAGATCATGGGCGCAGCCACCACCGGTTCGGGCCGCTACCTCACCGGGGATTTTATCGGCGCGGACGTGGTCCGAAACGAAATCACCGCCCAGGCCACGGCCGCCGCGGCCATCGACCCCACGGTGGACACCATCTTCGAGATCGGCGGCCAGGACTCCAAGTTCATCAGCCTGGAGCACGGGGCCATCGTGGACTTCATGATGAACAAGGTCTGCGCCGCGGGCACCGGCTCCTTCCTGGAGGAGCAGGCGGAGAAGCTGGGCATCTCCATTAAGGAAGAATTCGGGAAACTGGCCCTGGCCAGCAAAAAGCCGGTGCCCCTGGGCGAGCGCTGCACCGTGTTCATGGAATCCGACCTGGTGCACCACCAGCAGCGGGGCGCGGTGAAGGAAGACCTGGTCTCGGGCCTGTCGTACTCCATTGTCCAGAATTACCTGAACAAAGTGGTGGAAGACCGCAAAGTCGGGAAAAACGTCTTCTACCAGGGGGCCACCGCGGCCAACAAGGGCATCGTCGCCGCGTTCGAGAAGGTGACGGGCCAAAAGATCACCGTGCCGCCCCACCACGACGTCACCGGGGCCATCGGCGCGGCGCTCTTGGCCATGCGGGAGCGGGACTGGGAGAAGTCCCGTTTCAAGGGCTTCGACCTGGCCGACCGGGAGTACGCCATCACCTCCTTTGAATGCAAAAGCTGCCCCAACAGTTGCGAAATCCGCCAGGTGCAGATCGCCGGGGAGAAACCCCTGTTCTACGGCAGCCGCTGCGAGAAATACGAAGTGGCCGCGCAGAAGGCCAAATTCGACCTGCCCGATCTCGTCAAAGAAAGGGAGGACCTCCTCTACGGCCCGGAGGACGCGGAACCCAAGCCGGGTAAACGCGGCGCCATCGGCATCCCCCGGACCATGTTCTTCCAGGAACTGATGCCCTTTTTCCGGGCCTTTTTCGAGGCCCTGGGCTTCCATGTGGTCTATTCCCAGAAGACCAACAAGCAGGTGATCCGTAAGGGCGTGGAGTGCATGGCCGCGGAGCCCTGCTACCCGGTGAAGGTGGCCCACGGCCACATCCTGGACCTGCTCCAGAGGGGCGTGCAGCGCATCTTCATGCCCAGCATCATCGACATGGCCAATCCCCATCCGGAGATCAAACAGGGCGTGGTCTGCCCCATGGCCCAGACCCTGGCTTACGTGGCTCCGGCCACCATCGATATGGCCCAATATGGAGCCGAATTCCTGACCCCGGTGCTTTACTTCGGCCGGGGCCGCCAGGAGCTGCGCCGGGGGTTAAAGACCCTGGCCGGCCAATTGGGGCTTTCCGCCTTCCGGGTGGAGCGAGCCCTGCGTCAAGCGGAGGCCGCGCAGCAGGATTATTACCGGGCCATCGAGGCCCGGGGCCGGGAGATCCTGGCGTCTCTGCCGGCGGACGGCCGCCTCATGGTCCTCATCGGCCGGCCTTACAACGCCCTGGACCCGGGCATGAACCTGAATCTGCACCGCAAGCTCCGGACCTTAGGCGTCCAGGCCGTGCCCATGGATTTCCTGCCCCTGGATAACGTGGAGGAACTGGACGAAATCAAGCCCATGTACTGGCGCTTCGGCCAGAAGATCCTGGGCGCGGCCCAACTCATCCGCCGGGACCCGCGGCTGTACGGGATTTATATCACCAACTTCGGCTGCGGCCCGGACTCCTTCATCCAGCACTTTTTCCGGGACAAGATGCGGGGCAAACCGTATCTGGAGATCGAGATCGACGAGCACTCCGCGGACGTGGGCGCCATCACCCGGCTGGAGGCCTTCCTGGACAGCCTGAAGAACGTCACGCCCCAGCCCCAGCCGGAAAAGGTCTCCCCCTTCCGCCACCGGGTGGTGGATTCCCAGCGGCGCCGGGTCTTCCTGCCCCACATGACCGACCAGGCCCTGGCTTTGGTGGCCGCGTTCGAGGCCTGCGGCGGCGAAGCCGAAGTGTTGCCGGAATCGGATGAAGAGACCCTGGAGTTGGGCCGCCGGCTGAGTTCCGGGAAGGAGTGCTATCCCCTGATCCTCACCACCGGGGACCTGGCCAAGCTGGTGCAGCGCCCGGACTTCGACCCCGACAAGAGCGCCTTCTTCATGCCCTCCGGCGACGGCCCCTGCCGTTTCGGCCAGTACCACCGCTACCACCGCCTGGTTTTGGACGAACTGGGGTACCCGGAAGTCCCCGTCTATTCCCCGGACCAGAGCGAGACCATGTACCAGGAGCTGGGCATGGTGGGGGGAGATTACACCCGCATCGCCTGGCGGGGGGTGGTGGCCATCGATCTGTTGGAGAAAAAGCTCCGGGAGACCCGGCCTTATGAACGGAACGCCGGGGACACGGACGAGGTCTATCAGCACTATTTGCGTCAGGTCCACCACACCTTAAGGGATAGGAAGGACATCGTCGCCACCCTCCGGGAAGCCCGCCGGGCCATGGACGGCGTGGCCCTGAACGGCGCGGGCGCGGGCGACAAACCCCTGGTGGGCATCATCGGCGAGATTTACACCCGGGCCAACCGCTTCGCCAACGAAAACGCGGTGCGGGAGATCGAGGCCTTAGGCGGCGAAGTCTGGATGCCCCCCATCGCCGAGTGGCTCCTGTACGTCAATTACACCTCCAAGCGCCGGGCCAAGGTCTATAAGCGCTACCGCCACCTCTTGCAGATCCTGCTCAAGGAGTATTTCCAGAACAAGGACGAGCATATGCTGGAAGAGGTCTTTAAGGGAAGCATTAGAAACCTGAAGGAGCCCACCATCCCCCAGACCCTGGACCTGGCCAAAGGCTACCTGGACCCCTCCTTTGAGGGCGAAGCCATCCTCTCCATCGGCAAGTCCCGGGACTTCATCTCGAAAGGCATCTCCGGGCTGGTGAACATCATGCCCTTCACCTGCATGCCGGGGACCGTGGTCAATTCCCTGTTCCGGCGCTTCCAGGAAGAACACGACCACATCCCGTTTTTAAACCTGGCCTACGACGGCCAGGAGCAGACCCACACCCGCACCCGCCTGGAGGCGTTTATGTACCAGGTAAGGCAGTTTAAGGGGCGGCGGCGGTAGATGCAA
>DYJG01000701.1 GCA_020723225.1 Desulfobacca acetoxidans
TGCCTCTCCATCCCTGGCCCGCCTGGGGGAACATTTTCCAGAAGTATGCCAAGGTGATCTGGATCAACCAGGAAGAGCAGATCGGGGCCGCGTACGGCCGGGGCCAGAAACTGTTAGAATTTCCCATCCTCTCCGGGGATGACGAAACCCCGACACCGCCCGGAACTTATGTCATCAAATCTAAGGTCCGGGATTATCACTCCCGGAAATACGACACCCCCATGCCCTACTCCCTGTTTTTCGATTACCGGGGCCGGGCCATCCACGAAGGAGGCGTTCCCGACCCCGGAGAACACTCGGAATGGGCGACCCACGGCTGCATTCATGTGGAGCAACCCTACATGGAATGGTTGTATAACTGGGCGGAGACCGGCAGGACGGTGGTGGTGGTCAAAGGCCGGCGGGTATGGGAAGAAGAACTGGGCAAGAAGGCGGAGGACCGGAGGGTTATCGAGGAAATTGAGATTTCCGAGGAGAGTGGAGAACCCCGAGAGATGGAGGAGACCCAAGTAAGCGAGGAGCCCAGGGAGAGCGGGGAAGATGAGGATTAACCCTTATCTAGCTGGGCCGCCGGGCCGGAACTTGCATCTCTCCCAACAATTACTTAATATGCTCCAATAAGAGACAATTTAAGCCGTTGATCATCACGCGCACAGGAAGGAGGGGTAATGGACTTCAAATCAGCCGCGGCCCGGATCCAAGAGGCCCTGCGTCTCCGCACCGAACCCCTGGGCATCGCTTTCTTGAAGAATCAGGCGGAGTTGCCCAAATGCCGGCGTCCGTCCCAGGTCTTCGGGAAAAGGGTGACTATCTGCCAGGGGGTTACCATGGCCCGGGTCTACGGCTGGTCCGTGGGCCTGAGCCGGGAAGACCTGGTCTGCGTCCCCGGCATTTTGGCCTTCGGCTTCACCCCCGTGGCGGACCCCATCCTGGAATTGGCCCAACTCTTCTGCGAAGTGGGATTCAACCATGAAATGGGGCCGGCCCTGAAGGAGGTGGAGGCCCTGCCCCGCTTTGCCGCGGAAGAGATCGCCGCCCTTTATCTTTCGCCATTAAACCGGCTGGAGGTGAACCCGGACGTGGTGGCGGTCTGGGGCAACCCGGCCCAGATCATGCGTCTCGTGCAGGCGGCCAATTTCAGTATCGGGGAGCGGGTCACCGGCGATTTCAGCGGCAAGGTGGAATGCGCCTCCTATCTCATCGGCCCCTATAGAACCAACAAAGTCACGGTGTCCATCCCCGGGATGGGGGACCGGATTTTCTCCATGACCCAGGACGATGAACTGGTGATCAGCTTCCCGGCGGCCCTCCTGGGCGCCATGCTCAACGGCCTCCAGGAGGCGGGCCGGAGAATCGGGGCCCGCTATCCCATCACCGTTTACCAGAATTTTACGCCGTCCTTTCCCCCCATGTACGAAGAACGGGCCAAGAAGTGGGGAATTATTGAGTAATGTC
>DYJG01000043.1:0-10546 GCA_020723225.1 Desulfobacca acetoxidans
TACGACATCACCGCGTCCAGCGACCGCCGGGACATCATGATCGAGGTGGTGCGCAACGTGGCCGCGGCCATCCTCATCCCCTTCTCGGTGGGGGGCGGCATCCGCAACCTCCAGGACATGCGGGCCGTGCTCCTGGCGGGCGCGGAAAAGGTGAGCGTGAATACCGCGGCGGTCTTGGACCCCGATATCATCGCCGCGGGAGCCAGGGATTTCGGCAGCCAGTGCATCGTTTTGGGCATGGACGTGAAAAAGGTGGAGGTCTCCGAGGCCATCCCTTCGGGCTACGAAATGGTGATCCACGGGGGCCGCACCCCCATGGGCATCGACGCGCTCTGGTGGGCGAAGGAGGCCGAGCGCCTGGGCGCGGGCGAGATCTGCCTCAATTCCATAGACGCGGACGGCACCCAGGAAGGGTATGAACTGACCCTGACCCGGATGATTTCGGAAGCGGTCTCCATCCCGGTGATCGCCTCCGGGGGCGCGGGCACCCCCGAGCACTTGGTGGAGGTCCTGACTGCGGGCAAGGCCGACGCCGCGCTCATCGCCAGCATGGTCCACTACGGCACTTACACGATCCAGGAGATTAAGGATTATTTGAGCCAGCGGGGCATTCCCGTGCGCCTCCACTGGTAAACCGGCACCTCTAGCGCGAGTGCAAACTCGGTATCACCCAGGAAGGTCCCTGTGAACGATCAGTATGATCTGGACCACAAAGACGACTACAGCCAGGAGTTGCCGGAGATCCTGGAGCCGGAGGTGGAGGGGATCCACGAAGAGCCCGAGGAGGCGGAGGAAGAAGCCGCGCTCCCCGCGCCTCTGGAGTTGGACCTCCTGCAGCGCTACATCCGGGAGGCCAACCGTTATTCCTTGCTCACCCCCGAAGAAGAAAAGGAACTGGCCCTCCGCTACTACGAAGACAAGGACCGGGATGCCGGCAGCAGGCTGATCACCAGCAACCTGCGCCTGGTCATCAAGATCGCCCTGGAATTCCAAAAGTTCTGGATGAAAAACCTCCTGGACCTGATCCAGGAGGGCAATATCGGCCTGATGCACGCCATCAAGAAGTTCGACCCCTACCGGGGCATCAAACTCTCCTATTATGCTTCCTTCTGGATTAAGGCCTATATCCTAAAGTTCATCATGGACAACTGGAAGCTGGTGAAGATCGGCACCACCCAATCCCAGCGCAAGCTCTTTTACAACCTGAGAAGGGAGAAGGAAAAACTCCGGGCCCTGGGGTTCGAGCCGGGCCCCAAACTGTTGGCCGAGACCCTGAACGTCCGGGAAGAGGAAGTCATCGAGATGGACCAGCGCCTGGGAGGCTGGGAGCTCTCCCTGGACGCACCCCTGAAAGAGGGTTCGGACGAGTATCACAAGAACTTCCTGCCGGCCACGGAACCCCACGTGGAAGAGGCCCTGGCCGAAGCGGAATTGAAGGACCTTTTTCGCCAAAAACTGGAGGAGTTCAAGCAGGACCTGAACGAAAAAGAATTGGATATCCTGAACTTAAGGCTCCTGGCGGAACACCCCTTGACCTTGCAGGAAATCGGCGCCCGCCACGGCATCTCCAGGGAAAGGGTGCGCCAGATCGAAGACCGGATGATCAAGAAATTGCGCCACTTTCTCAAGGGCGAAATTCCCGATTGGGAGGATTATTCGACGCCGATGAGTGATTAGGATGGAGAAAGCAGAAGCCGGAGCCGATATTTAGTATTATATTATAAAAAGTGGAATTTTTAAGACTGGAAACCATGGCCGATGCGGATCAGGTTTAAAACATTAGCTTCCAAGCGTCTCATTATTTGGGGCTTGCTGCTCGGGCTTTGCTGGGGGGCGGGGGGCTGTTCCTGGCTGCCCCCGGGGATGGGGGGAACTCCGGGAACGGAGGCGGTGACGCCCTCGAAGACCGAGGCCTACTATCATTATTTACAGGCGCAAAATTACCTGCTGGCGGAGGACGCCGAGGCCGCGGCCAGGGAATATGAAGAAGCCCTGAAGTACGACCCCGAGTCCGCGCAGATGGAAACGGAATTGGCGGCTCTGTACCAGCGTATGGGGGATGTGAAGAAGGCCCTGGCCCATGTGAATAACGCCCTGAAGCTGGACCCCAAGCAGCAGGACGCCCATTTCATCCTGGCCGGGCTCCACGTGGGCCTGAATCAACTTCATGAAGCCACCAGGGAATACGAACAGATCCTGAAGCTGGACCCGGATAATAAGGAGGCCCGGCTCTTCCTGGCCTCCCTCTATGCCCAGCAGCGCCGCTATACCAAGGCCGTCCGCAACATCCAGGAACTGCTGCGCCAGGAGCCGAAACTGGTGGTGGGTTATTATTATCTGGGCCGCATCTACCTGGAGATGGAGCAGGTGGCGGAAGCCAAGAAGGAATTCCTCCGGGTGCTCACCCTGGATCCCCACTTTGTCCCGGCCATGTTCGATCTGGGTTCAACCCTGGAGCGGGAGAAGCAATATTCCCGGGCCATGACCCTTTATCGCCGCATCTTGAAGCAATCTCCCAAAAACAGCCGGGCCTGGATCAGCATCGGTCGTCTCTATTTATTGATGCAGCGATATAGTGAGGCCCAAAAAGCCTTTAAGACTGCGAAGGATCTGGAGAAGAACGAAGCTGCGGTCATTTTTAATGTGGGCCTCATCTATTTGGAACAGAAGCACCCCGACCTCGCCATCAAGGAGTTCCGCGCCTTGATGGAGAACCCCATGTTTAAGGAACGGGTCCGTTATTACCTGGGCATGGCCATGGAGGAAAAGGGGGATATGCAGACCGCGGCCCGGGAGTATCAGTTGGTGGCCCGGGACTCCGAGAATTATCTGCCCGCGCAACTGCGGCTGGCCTTCATTTATTATCAACATAATCAGAAGGAGCAGGCTTTTCGGCTCTTGGGAGAACTCAAGGAAAGGATTCCGGAAAGGGAGGATATCTTCCTCACCCTGGCCTATTTCCATGAGGACGAACACCACTGGGACCGGGCCATCGGCGTGCTGCAAGAAGGACTGAAAAAGCACCCCAAATCCGAGGAGATCAATTTTCGCCTGGCGGTGCTTTATGAAAAGAAGAAGGAATTGGAGCCGAGCATCCGCCACATTAAACGGGTTCTGGAATTGGACCCGGAAAACGCGGATGCCCAGAATTTTCTGGGATATTCTTATGCCGAGGCCGGCATTCATCTGGACGAGGCCGAACGGCTGATCCGCGCGGCCTTGCGGGCCAAGCCGGAGAGCGGCCATATCGTGGACAGCCTGGGATGGGTCTTCTATAAAAAAGGCCAGTTTGACAAGGCGGTGGCCGAACTGGAGCGGGCCGCCAAAATGATGCCCAAAGACGGCCTCATCGCCGAACATTTGGGGGACGCCTATCTCAAACAGAAGAGGTACGAGGACGCCCTGCGCACCTATCGCCGGGCCCTGGGCCTGGAAAACGCCAACACCCAGGAACTCCGCAAAAAGATTAAAAATCTGGAGCCGGTAGTCAAGGAGTCGGGCTTGTGAGATGGCGGCCCTTCGTCTGGCTGGCGCTGGCTCTCTGTTTCTGGGGCTGCCGCTCCCTGCCGCCTCCGGCGCCGCCGGTTGCCGTCACCTCCGGGCCGGAGCTGCTGGCCAAGCTCCAGGCCGGGAGACCCCAGGTGCAATCCTTTGAAGCCCGGGGGCGCCTGACACTCCTTTCCCCGCAACAGAATTATTCCGGAACGAGCCTGATCAAAGGCCGGCTGCCGGCCACGGTCCGGGCCGATGTCCTGGATTTCCTGGGCCGCTCGGTCCTTAATTTCTACACCAACGGCCAGGAAGTGGAGGTGCTTGCGCCCAAGGAAGGCAAACTCTACCGGGGCCCGGCCACCCCCCGCAACCTGGCGGCTTTCATCCCCCCGGCGGTGACCCTGCCCCAGGCCCTGCGCCTGATGTCGGGAGACCTGCCCTTGAGTTCCGGGCAGCCTTCCCGCTGGGCTTATGATCAAGCCCAGGGCCGGTATCTCCTGGAGTGGCGCAACTCCGGCGGCGGCGTGCAGGAACGGCTCTGGCTGGAGGCCGAGGGCCTCAAACCGGTGCAGGAGGAATGGTTCGGGCCTGAAGGCAACCTCCGTTTCGCCGCGGAGTTCAGCGACTTCGGGCGTCTCTCCCCCGGCCTGCCCGGCCAGGTGGTCTTGAAGACCCGCCAGCCGGACGCGGAACTGCGGCTGGTCTACCGGGAGATGCTGCTTAATCCCTCCCTGAAGGATTCCGACCTGGCAGTGCCCCGGGCCCCGGGGGTGGAGGAAGTGCCGCTGAAGTAGGGTGCGTCTTACGCACCATCTGTGATTGCTTTGAACTTTGAACCTTGAACTTTGAACTCTCAGGCTATGAAGTTCATCGTCGACCTCCCCCTGGCCGGTCTGGCCAAATGGCTGCGGTTCTGCGGCTTTGACGCCGAGGTGGAGCGCCTCTCCCCCGGGTTTCCCCAAAACCTGCCGCCGGTGCGCCCCCACACCTATCTCCTGACCCGGCAGCAGGCCTTTAACCGCTTCCGGCGGGAGGACTTGCTGATCCTTGCCGCGGCCGCTCCGGAGGGCCAGTTGGAAGAGGTGGTGAGCCGCCTGGGGATCAAGGCGGGGGACCTGAACCTTCTCAGCCGCTGCGGCCAATGCAATGCCTTGCTGGTTCCCCTGCCCCGGGAGCAGGCCGTGGGGCAGGTGCCGGAACACGTCTTCCACACCCAGGAGCAGTTTCACCAATGTCCTCAATGCCGGCAGGTCTACTGGCCCGGGAGCCATTTGCGGGGCATCATGGCCAGGGTGCTGGAAAAAATGGCTTAAATCCGCGTTTATCTGCGTTCATCGGCGGTTAATATATATAACCGCCGATGCACGCCGATAGACGCCGATTGCGTATTTGCACCAGCAGTCGTATATTGAGAAAAAGCCTAAGGAAGGGAATCCATGAATGACGTAAAAACCAAGGCCGTGGGCACCTTGAACACCATCTTGAGGTACGCCAGGATTTTTGCCGTAAACTCCATGCGCCGGGGCCTGATCCTGGGGAGATACACCCTGGCCTGCTGGCAGCAGCAAAGAATGCGGTGCGCCCAGCGCCGCCTGGGGAAAGCGGTGCTGGCCGCCCTGGAACAGGGCGAAGTCAACCCCATGTTGGCCGAAGGGGTCAAAGACGCCCTGGATAAGGCCAAGGCCATCCAGGCCAGGAAAGACCAGCAATACCAGGCCGTCGCCGTCATCCGGGAGAAGATTCGCAACTCTTGCGCCTGTGAGTAGCCAGGGGCCAGGGGCCAGGGATCAGGGATCAGGGGTTAGGAGTCTGTAGTTCTAAAAAATTGCTCACTGTTCCGAAAAGTTCCAAGCGGTAGTACAGGCTTTCAAGCCTGTACGGATTACCAGGGCGGGCGAGACGCCCGCCATACGCTCTTTTCATGGTTTATGGGTGAGCCAAAGGCTCATGTTTAACTGCCTACTCCTTTCCCTTCAAGACACCCCGCACTCCGCAGAGCTGCCGCCCATTTTCTCCAACGCATGGGGCAGGGCCGGGAGGACGGCTTCCAGGCTTTCCCTGGCGCCTTTGGGGCTGCCCGGGAGGTTGATGATCAGGGTGCAGCCCCGGGTCACGGCCACCGCCCGGGAGAGCATGGCGTGGGGGGTCTTGCTCAGCCCGAAGGCCCGCATGGCTTCGGGGATGCCCGGCACCAGGCGATGGGCTACCGCCAGGGTGGCTTCCGGGGTGATGTCCCGGGGGGTCAGCCCGGTGCCTCCGGTGGTAAGAATCAAGTCCAGGCGGTCGACGTCGCACCACTCCACCAGCCGGGCGACGATGGCCTCCTGCTCGTCGGGGACCACGCCCGTGGCCGCAATCTCAAAGATTTGCGGGTCCAGGAGCCGGCCCAGTTCCGGGCCCGCGGTATCTTCCCGCTCCCCCGCGTGGCCCTTGTCGCTGATCGTCAGAATACCCACCCGGAATTTCATCGTCTCACCTCAAGATTCATTTGCCACCGGTTAGATAAATATTAAATAATTTGGGAATTATTGCAAAGGCGCCATTCTGTCTTAAATTAATCTCAAGACTTGAGACCTCTTTGAGAGCACCCCTTCCGTCATTCTGAACGGAGCGCAGCGTAGTGAAGAATCCGGTTTTTTAGCCGTCAGGGTTTTCATTCTGCTTGCAATCAGCGACGACGCCGGGAAAGGCCTTCCCCCAAAAACGAGATTCTTCGGTCGCTCCGCTCCCTCAGAATGACAAGTGGGGAGACTTTCGTAGAAGTCCCAAACTAGATCCCTTGGTTTGTTTGAGGGATAGAATCTTAGGAAAGAGAGGTAAGAAAAATGGCAACTTTCGTGGTGTTGGCGAAATGGACGGAAAAAAGTTTCGAGGCCATGAAGGACCCGGCGGTGTGCGAGGAAGTTAAAAAAATTGTGAAGGACATGGGGGCTGAAATCAAGGCCTGGTATATGTTGATGGGCCAATACGATGAGATCTGCATTTTGGAGGCCCCGGACGCGGAAACCGTGGCCAGGATCGTGCTCGCTTTAACCATGAAATACGGCGGCAAGACCGAGACCCTGCGGGCCTTCAGCGAAGAGGAGGCCAAGAAAATCTGCCCGTCCCACGGATAAGTCAGAAGTTCGGTCTTAGAAATGTGTTGCGGATAGCCTGGATCGGGGCGGGCACGGAGGCCCGCTCCACCAATATCCCTTACTTTGAACTTGGAACCTGGAACTACTCAAGCCGGATCAGCCCAAAAGTTCTATTACATCCCCCGGCTTGACCACCCCCTCTTTAAGCACCCGGGCAAACACCCCTTCCCGGGGCATGACGCAGTCGCCCACCTGCTCCCGGATGGCGCAGCCTTTGTGGCAGGCCTTGCCGATCTGGGTGACTTCCAGTTCCACTGCGGTTCCCACCCGGAGCCGCGTGCCCACGGGCAGGGAACAGACGTCCAGGCCTTCGGTGGTGAGGTTTTCGGCGAAATCCCCGGGATTGACCCGGGCCCCGGCCGCCCGCATCTTGTCGATGCTCTCCCGGGCCAGGAGGCTCACTTGGCGGATGCCGCCTTCCGCGTGCGCGTCGCCTTCCAGGCCGTGCTCCACCAGGAGCCGGGCCTGGGGTACGTTGTGCTTGACCACGCCCTTGCGGTCGCTGACGGAGACCGCGACGATGCGGGCCTGGGTGCTATTTTTGAGCATATCTTTTTTTATCTCACGCAAAGACGCAAAGGCGCAAAGACGCCAAGCATAGAAATTATTTTCCCCAGGCAGGTCTGGAACCCAGCGGAAATTAAGGATATTCGTTAAAGACTGGAGAACTATCCCGAGGTTTCATACCAACTTGACGCCAAAGATCGTGTTTTGACAATGCCCGGTAGCTTCAGAATGCATATAAAACCAGGGCGGGCACGGAGGCCCGCCCCACCAATATCCAGCAAATAATCAGTTGGACGTCAAGTAATTATTAAACCCTTGGCCATCCGACCACTGACCACTGATCCCTGGCCCCTGGCCCCTGACCCCTACTCTTTCTCCATGGCCGCCCGGGCTTCGGCGATGATCTTTTCCGCCAGGTGGGGCGGCATTTCTTCGTAGTGGTCGAATTCCATTTCATAGGTGCCCCGGCCCCCGGTCTTGGAGATCAGGTCCGGCGCGTACATCAGCACCTCCACCATGGGCACGTGCGCGGTGATTATTTGATTCTTGCCTTCCGCCTCCACCCCCAAGACTCGGCCCCGGCGCCCGTTAAGGTCGCCGATGATGTCCCCCATATTGTCTTCGGGCACGGTGACGATCATCTTCATGATGGGTTCCAGCAAGGTGGGTTGGGCTTGCTCCATGCCTTTCTTGAACCCCATGGAGCCGGCGATCTTGAAGGCCATGTCGGACGAGTCCACGTCATGGAAGGAGCCGTCATATAAGGTGACCCGGAAGTCCACCACCGGGAAGCCGGCCAGGATGCCGGTATTCTTGGCCTCGACGATGCCCTTTTCCACGGAGGGAATGTATTGTTTGGGGATGACGCCGCCCACGATCTTGTCCACGAACTCGAAACCGCTGCCCTTGGGCAGAGGCTCCATCTCGATCCAGGTGTCGCCGTATTGGCCCCGGCCGCCGGATTGGCGCTTGTATTTGCCCTGCACCTTGGTGGTGCCTTTGATGGTCTCCCGGTAGGGCACTTTAGGGGGTTTGAGCACCGCCTCCACCCCGAACTTGCGTTTCAATTTTTCCGTGGTGGCTTCGATGTGCACCGAACCCACGCCGGACAGCAGGATCTCCTTGGTGTCGGTATTCCGGGAAAGCTGCAAAGACGGATCTTCTTCGATGAGCTTGGAGATGGAGGAGAAGACCTTGTCTTCCTCGCCCCGCACCTTGGATTCCACGGCCAGGGTGACCATGGGCTTGGAGGGCATGAGCGGGGGCAGCAGGACGGGTTTGGCCTCGGTGGCCAGGGTGTCGCCGGTGACGGTCTCCTTCAGTTTGGCCACGGCCGCGAAGGCTCCCGGCCCGGCGGCGGCCACGGCCTTCTGGCCTTTGCCTTCCAACAGAAATAATTGCCCGTATCTTTCCGGCACCGAGCGGGTGACGTTAAAGACCGTGTCGTCGGACTTCATGGTGCCGGAGTAGATGCGGAAGATGGAGAGCCGGCCCGCATAGGGGTCGGCCACGGTCTTGAAGACCTGGGCCGCCAGGGGTCCGTCCGGGTCCACCTCCAGCAGCACTTCTTCGCCCCCTCCCGGTTTCTGGCCTTTGACCGGACCCCGGTCTTCGGGCGCGGGGAGGAAGTGATTGATGGCGTCCAGGAGCAGGGCGGGGCCCAGGTTGCTCAGGGATGCGCCGCAGAAGGCCGGGACGATGGCCCCTTTGAGGGTGCCCAGGCGCAGCCCCCGATAGATCTCTTCTACCGTGAGTTCCCCTTCCTCCAGGAATTTTTCGATGAGCTCGTCGTCGCTTTCCGCGGCGAAATTCAGCAGGTCGCCCCGCAGTTGCTCCACTTCATCCTTCAGGTCGTCGGGGATGTTTCCGGGCTCCAGTTTGCCGCCGGGAGCCGCGGCCGTAAAGGCCTTCATGGCCACCAGGTCCACCACCCCTTTGAAACCGGCCTCTTTGCCGATGGGAATCTGCAAGGGCACCACCGGCGCTTCCAATATATCCTTGACTTCCTTAATCGCCTTCCCGAAGTCGGCGCGTTCCCGGTCCATTTTATTAATAAAAAACAGGCGGGGTAAGGCATAGTGCGCGGCGGTCTGCCAGACCTTCTCGGTGCCCACCTTGACGCCGTCCACCGCGTCCACCACCACCACCGCGGCGTCGGCCACGTGCAGGGCGGCCCGGGAGTCGGCCAGGAAGTTGTCGTCACCGGGGGTGTCGGCGAAATAGACGGAGTGCTTTTTCCACTGATAATGATGAAAGGCCGTGGAAATGGTGATTTTGCGCTTGATTTCCTCAGGTTCGTAGTCTAGAACGGAACTGCCGTCATCCACCTTCCCCAGCCGGTTGGTGGCCCCGGCTCCGAAGAGCAGAGCCTCGGCCAGAGAGGTCTTGCCGCAGCCGCTGTGGCCGACTAAGGCCAGATTGCGGATTTGTGCTGTTTTGCCGGACATCAAGTTCTCCTTCCCTCAAGGTTGCCCGCCCGGCCCTGACTCCTCCAGGCCGGGCGCGAAGCACCCTTTTAACTATCAGTTTTCTCAATAATTCTCAACCGGTTTTTCTGCATTCATCTGCGTGTATCGGCGTGCATCGGCGGTTAATTCTTTAACCGCCGATGCACGCCGATTAACGCCGGAATTATATAAATATTGCGTCGTTGCGACTTTGCGGCTTTGCGTGAGATAAACCTGGCGGCGGAGTTGCCTGGACTGCTCTAATGCGTGCGATCTAATAGCTCTTCCGTGAAGGCCCGGAAATAATCCTTTTCAGGACCCGGAGGCAAGTCTTCCAGATTGGCCTGGGCCTTACAAGTATATTCCCGGGCCAGGGCCCGGGCGTGGTCCAGTGAACCGTATTTCTGCAAGAGATCACGCAGTTCCTGGACCATCTCCGGTTTCAGGTTTTGGGCCATCTCCTGCAGCCTCTCCCGATCCCGGGGGCTGGCTTGGGCCAGGGCGTGAATCACCGGCAGGGTAATGCGCCCTTCCTTCAGGTCGTTGCCGATGGGTTTGCCCATTTCCCGGGCATCGCCGGTAAAATCCAGGATATCGTCCACCACCTGGAAGGTGATCCCCAGGTTCAGGCCGAATTGGGTCAGGGCCTCTTCCTGCTGCGGCGGCACGTCCCCTAAAATCGCGCCGATCTGACAGGCCGCAGACATGAGAATCGCGGTCTTGCGGTTGATGACCTCGAGATAACCTTCTTCCGTGAGCTGCAAGTTGTTGGTATGCAGCAGTTGCAGGATTTCTCCTTCCGCCATCAGGGTGGTGGTCTGAGCCAAGACCTTGAGGACCCGCAGGCGGTCGGTGGTCACCGCCAGGGACAGGGCCTTGGACAGCAGAAAATCCCCCACCAGGATCACGGCCTGGTTGCCCCAGATGGTGTTGGCCGTGGACCGCCCCCGGCGCACGGAAGCC
>DYJG01000043.1:10556-10953 GCA_020723225.1 Desulfobacca acetoxidans
CACCACGTCGTCATGCAGCAGGGTCGCCGCGTGCAGGTATTCAAAGATGGTGGAGAAGGCCGGAAGATCGGAACTGTGGCAGCCGCACATGCGCGCGGCCAGGAGAAAGAGGAGGGGACGGATGCGTTTGCCGCCGCTCAGCAGGATATGCCGCCCCACTTCGGAGATCAGAGGAACATGGGATTGGAGATTGTCCACCAACGCCTGGTTGATGGCGGCAACCTCTTTTTCCAACTCCTTGAGTATACCTTTAGCGCCCATAAATCTTTGATTGTGAATATAGTAACTTATACTACTTCCTCGGGGATGTCAAACTGAAATAGTGGCCAGTGGCCAGGGGCCAGGGGCCAGGGGCCAGTGGTCAGGGGCCAGGGGCCAGGGGTCAGTGAATATAGTC
>DYJG01000702.1 GCA_020723225.1 Desulfobacca acetoxidans
GTCGTCCGCGGTATGCCCCAGGGCCAGCTTTTGATAGCCGTGGCTACGGCAGGGGTCTTTCAGGAAATTAAGGCGGAGGCGCCGGGCCGCCATTTGCAGGGAGATCTTCTCCCGGCCGGCCAACTCCCGGGTATCGCCCTGGCCGAGATAAAAGGGCAGGGACAGGCTTTGGGCCAAGGCCGCCACGAATTCGGCCTCTTCCCGGGACTCCCGGCCCCGGAGGCCGTGGTCGTAATGAGCCACCCCCAAAGTTATTTGCAGTTTAGCCTGCAGGCGGTTGAGGAGATACAGGAGGGCCACCGAGTCCGGGCCTCCGGAAACTGCCGCCAAAACCCGGTCTCCCGGAGCGCAGAGATTTTCCCGGCGCAAGTACCGCTCCACCCACCGGGGCAGGTCGGCAGCGGTGGGAGGGATTGCCATCAAGGGGGGAATCACGGGGTCCCGGTCGGGCAAAGTTGGGTTACGGCCTCCAGTATGGCTTCTTTGGAAAAGGGTTTGGACAGGAAGCGATCCACCAGGCCGGGGTTCCTGCCGAATTCCTGAAGAGGGGGCAGTTCCGAGGAAATGAGGAGGATGCGGCAGTCCGGCATCCACTCCTTCAGCCGCCGGGCCACTTCCAGCCCGTTTTGCTGGGGAAGATGGTAATCCACCACGGCCAGCTGATAGCCGCGGAAACGGCAGGCGGCTTCTATCTCCGCGTCGCCCCCGGCCAGGGGGGTGATCCCGTAGCCGGCCCGATCCAGTATGGCCACCAGGGCGTCCCTGGTGCCGGGATCGTCGTCGATAATTAGAATTCGGCGGTCCATACCGTCCATCAGCGGGTCATGGTTTATTCTACGGCTAATTTATCGAAATTATAGATTCTTTTAACGAAAAGCGAAAAGCTAACAGCTAACAGCGAATAGCGATCAAGAGGCCGCGGCCCTCTCCTCTTCGGATTCCCCGGTTTCCCCCCCGGCAGGGAAGGCCGGAAACGCCAGATGGAACCGGCTGCCCCGGCCGGGTTCGCTTTCCACCCAGATGCGGCCCCGGTTGGCTTCCACCAGGGTGCGGCAGATATAGAGGCCCAGTCCGGAACCGCCGCGCTTTTGGGGCCGCGAGAGATATTTTTCGAACAGGTGCTCCTGCTGCTCCACTTTCATGCCGCAGCCGGTATCGGTGACGATGATTTCCACTTCCCGGGGGTCGGACCCGGGGAGAATCCGGGCTTCCACCCGAATTTCCCCGCCCTTCATGGTGGCGGCCAGGGCGTTCACCAGCAGGTTGGCCAGAACCCTTTCCAATGAGTGCTCATCCAGGTGCAAGGAGGGCAGATCCGGGGCCAGGACCGCAGTCAGGGCCACTCCCTGATGTTGGGCCAAGGGGCTGAAGTGGTGCAGCAGCCGGTGAATGACAAAACCCGGGGGCACCGCTTCCGGATGCAGGACCAGGCTGCCGGCTTCGAACC
>DYJG01000703.1 GCA_020723225.1 Desulfobacca acetoxidans
TGCGGTCGCCGATGACCCGGGGCAGATCGCGTGCCGGCTCATGGGTGAGAGAAACACCGGCGGCGCTAAAATCGGCCTGTACCAGGGCCACCGCCTCCCGCACCACTGTATTAAGGTCCACGGGAGCCTGGTCAATCTCTGATTTCTTGAGTAAATTGCGCAATCTGTGCATGATCTCCCCGGATCGTTTGCCGTCTTTGGCAATTTCCCGGAGCGCCCCTTCCACTTCCAGAAAGTCGGGTCTTTCCCGCAGCAAGAACCGCAAGGCGGCCTGGGCGTTGGTGACGATGGCGGTGAGCGGCTGGTTGAGTTCATGGGTCAGGGAGGAGGTGAGTTCCCCCACCGTGGCCACCCGGCTCACATGGGCCAGCTCGTCCCGGCGCTGTCTGGCCTCCATTTCGGCCCGGCGGCGCCTGGCGCGCTGGATCAGCAGGGCGGCGATCAGAACGCTCTGGCAAGCCAGGAGCGCGATTACCGCGATGATTTTCCCCCCATGATCCTCCCACAAGGTATTTTCCCGGAAACGCACGATGCTGCCGGGCGGCAGCCGCTTTTCGGAGATGCCCCAGCGCTTAAGCTGGCGCCAGTCGAACATGGGAGAACCGGAGACCAGGACGGGAGGGATATTCTCCGGCCTTTCCCCATTTAAGATACGGGCCGCCAGCTCCCCGGTTTTTCGGGCCACCTCTTCAAAGTTGACGAGATAACCGCCCACGATGCCATCTCCCAATACGGTTTCCCAATGGCTATAGACCGGGACTTGGGCAGCCTGGGTCACCATCACCACCCCATCCCGGGGCAGCGTCGTGTTTCCCCGGTTGTCACGGGTAATGGTCAAACAAATGACCGCCGCGTCTTTTGGAAGTCCGGCAATTTTCTCCCCCAGATCATGGAAAGAAAAGTCGTTGAGATAGGCGATCTCCGCGTTGATGGCCTGAGTTTTTTGGATATCTTTAACCAATTCCACGAGTTTGCGGTCGAGTTCGCCAGCCCCGGCCACGCATACTAGCCGGCGGGTCCCCGGCTGCAGGTCGAGGACCAATTTCAGGTTATCCGCGGAGAAAATAGCCATCCCGGTGCCGGTAATTAGCGGACCGGCCGGAACATTTGGGTGAGCGCCCGCCAGTTGGCCGCAGATCACCACCGGTACCCCGGGAAGGATAGTCTTTCCATGAGTAAGGAAAAACTTAATGGCCGCGGGGAAAACCGGTATGACCACGTCCACCGGGCGCCGGCCCCGGCCGTATTTTTGCTTGAGGAGATCCTGGATGAGGTCCTGATAATGGGGGTCCTCAAACCTTACCATATCCAAGTATTCGATATCCCACTCCACCGGCTTAGTGCCAATGGCCTGGTATCCGGCCTGGAGTCCCCGGTCAATTTTCAGATAGGCTGGCGTGACGGTGGGCGTGACATTGTTGAAAGAGTGGAGCACCAGGAT
>DYJG01000704.1:0-910 GCA_020723225.1 Desulfobacca acetoxidans
GCCAGCTCTTCCAACAGCTTGAAATTCTTGGCGTCCTTCAGGCCCCGGCCCCCGGCGACGATCACTTCCGCGCCAGCGAGGGGCACCCGCTCTTTGATTTCCGCCACCGTGGCCAGGAAGCGGCTGCGGGGCGAACTCTCCCCGGGATTGAATTCCACCCGTACCACCTGCCCGTCGCTGGCTGCCGCGGCGTTCAACGGTTTAAAGGTCCCGGGCCGGGCCGTGGCCATCTGGGGATAGGTCCTAGGCGTGATGATGGTGGCCATGATGTTGCCGCCGAACGCGGGGCGGGTTTGTTGCAGGAGCCGCTTTTCCGGGTCGATGGCGAACGCGGTGCAGTCCGCGGTGAGGCCGGTCTTTAAATTCGCGGCCACTTGCGGAATGAAGGCCCGGCCCGCGTAGGTGGCCCCGGCCAGGATGATCTCCGGCTGAAAACGCCGGGCCAGTTCGGTCAGGGCTAACGCATAAGGCTCTTCCAGGAATTCCGCCAGTAGAGGATGCTCTGCCAGATAGACTCTTTGCGCGCCCGCGGCCTGGAGTTCCGGGACCAGGTGCTCCACCTGGTCACCCAACAAGACTGCGGCCACTGTCGCGTCCAGTTCCTGGGCCAGGCGGGTGGCCTCCCCCAGGAGCTCCCGGGTGACCGGGGCCAAAACCCCGTGGCGCTGCTCGGCGAAGACCCAAACGCCGCCGGGGGGCACGCCGGGCCGGGGCGACGGCGCGGCCGCCTCCGGCAGGGATAGGGCCTGCGCCTCGCAGACCTCCACACACGCGCCGCACAGGGTGCAGCCCTCGCCAATAACCAGGGTTTCGCCTGCCAGCGACAGCACCCCAAACGGGCAGGAATCCACGCACGCGCCGCAGGCGGTGCATTTTTCGGTATCAAGAATAAGGCTCATGTTTTTACTCT
>DYJG01000704.1:920-1441 GCA_020723225.1 Desulfobacca acetoxidans
TCAACTATCCGCGAAACTCTGCGCCCTCTGCGCCTCTGCGGTTGAATCGGGTTGCGGGTTGCAGGTTACGAGTTGCGGGTTAAACACCGCATCTTTTTATAATCCGTAACCCGCAACTCGTAACTCGCAACTAAATTCACCGCAGAGACGCAGAGGCCGCAGAGAAAATAGTTACCTTCCCTGCACTTTCAGCCAGTCCGTGCGTTTCTTGAGGTAGCGCACGCCCAGGTAAATGATGAGGCTGCCGCTGAACAGCGCGGCCCAGTTCCAGCCGATCCATAACCCGCCGCGGCTCAAGAATTCCCCGGCGATTTTCAGACTGGTAAAGACCGCGATCATGGCAAAAAAGCCGCCGTATTCCTTCCTGATCGCGGTTTTCAGGGAGAACGGCAGGTTCGGCCTGACCCAATTGCCGAATTTGGGGATCAAGGCCGGGGTTTTGCCGGCCCACTGCACAAAGGCTTCGCCGAATTTCTCCCTTAAGAACTCCTCTTCCGCAAACATGATCCTTTCGTAATAGA
>DYJG01000705.1 GCA_020723225.1 Desulfobacca acetoxidans
GACTTAACCTATTAATAAGCCAAAACTATTTTTTTGCAACTGTCGAAGATGAGTCAGAATGACAATAGAGGGACTTTCGCAGAGGTTTCAGGTTCCAAGTTGAGACCGCTGCGAAGAAATTTATGGTGTTGGGCAGCCTCCATGTATTATGATGCCAGGGTTCCGGCTCTGAACGGAAACGAAACACGGAAAACGGATATCTCATGGCCACCATCAACGACCTGGTGCTGGTCCACCTGGACCGGAAACCCTCGTTTTACGCCCGCATCAACGACATCAACCCGGATGTCAAAAAGGGCTGGTACCAGGTGGAACTCCTGATCCTCACCCTGCCGCCCCAGACCCTGGTCTGGATCCTGGAAGAGGCCCACATCCAGGGCCAGGAGTTCACCATGGGGGGGAGGCCCATGAAGTTGGTGGAGATTCCGCCAAAATCCCCGCCCGCACCCGAAGCCCCGAGTCCTGAAGGCAAAGGCAAGGTCGTGCCCTTGCGGAAGCGATGAGGACTGGCCAGTGATCAGTAATCAGTGATCAGTAATCAGTGACGATGCTGTTACTGATTACTGATCACTGATTACCGATCACTATCCTTAATCTTCTCCCACGAAAACGCCTTACACTACCTGCTGTAGCGAGGGTCAGGCGTATACATCCAGTACTTCTGCCACCAGGGAATCTTGCGCCAGATAAAGAGCATTTTCAGATAATACTGGTATTGGTGGCGGGCAATGGCCCGGAGGACCTCCTGCGCGGCCCCGGCAGGGATTATGGGCATCTCCGGCTCCCCGGCCCGGGCCAGAATCTGGAAGGCGTCCCGGCGCCAGACCCTGAGCGTCTCCGTGTGCCACCCGGCCTTGAGGAGCAGCCATTTTAGGGTCCGGGGGGAAAAATAAAAATTATGGGCCAGGGAAAAGACGCGGCGGGGGCTGACTTTGGGGGCCAGGATGTTGGGGGTTTCCAACAACAGGCGCGTTTCCGGCCGGGCCATCTCCCGGGCGCTGCTAAGGAAGGCCAAAGGCTGGGGGAAATGTTCGATGACATGGGAGGCCATGATCAGGTCGAATTTCTCCCCCGGCAGGTCCACGTCCTCAAAACGGGACTGGATAATCTCCAGATTCCCCTGGCTTTGGGCGTGCGCGGCCTGTTCCGGGTCGGGTTCGACGCCCAGCACTTTGGCCCCCATCTCCTGCAGCCGGTGCATCGCCAGGCCCCAACTGCACCCCACCTCCAGCACTTTCATCCCCGGCCGAAAGATGGGCTCGATGAGCGGCCATTGGCCGGCCCAGCGCCTGGCAAGCTTGCGCCGCTGCCGGGCAGTGATGCCCGCGCCGGTATGCCACTGGCCGGGGCTGATTTCCATTTTTTGCCGGTCCAGGTCCTCCACCGCGGGATTGTGAAAGGTAAGGCCGCACCCCAGGCAGACCACGGTGTTGAGC
>DYJG01000706.1 GCA_020723225.1 Desulfobacca acetoxidans
AATCTCCCCACTTGTCATTCTGAGGGAGCGGAGCGACCGAAGAATCTCGCTTTTGGCGGCAAGGCTTTTCCAGGCGGCGCAGATGATTACAGGCAGACTGGAAATCCTTGGCGCTAAAAGACGAGATTCTTCACTCCGCTTCGCTCCGTTCAGAATGACAAAAAAAGCATTTTCGGAGAAGTTTTAAGTTATAGGCCGCCCGCATCTACCATGAATCTGTCGCATCCCCGGCCCCCCTTCTAAACTGACCACTGGCCACTTTCTCTCCCTCAGGGATCTATCCGCGTCCCCAGCACTTCCAAAAACTTCCGCATCCACTCGGGATGGGCGGGCCAGGCGGCCGCGGTCACCAGATTGCCGTCCACGTGGGCGTTGGAAAAGGTCTCGTTTATTTCACCCCACCGGGCGCCGGCTATCAGCAGCTCATGCTTCACCGCGGGATAGGCCGTGCACAGCCGGCCCTCCAGTTTCATGGCCGCGTTCAAGAGTTGCAGGCCGTGGCAGATGGCGGCGATGGGCTTCCCGGCCGCGTCGAAATGGGCCACCATCTTGACCACCGGCTCGTGCAGCCGCAGGTATTCCGGGGCCCGGCCCCCGGGGATGACCAGGGCGTCGTATGCTTCAGGCCGGACGTCGTCAAACGCCGCGTTCAGGGCAAAATTATGCCCCGGTTTTTCGCTGTAGGTCTGGTCGCCCTCGAAATCGTGGATTGCAGTGCGCACCGTCTCCCCGGCCTTCTTCCCGGGGCAGACCGCGTGCACCGTATGCCCCACCATGACCAGCATCTGGAAAGGGACCATGGCCTCGTAGTCTTCCACGTAATCCCCGACGATCATCAGGATTTTCTTCGCAGCCATTGAATTCCCTCCTTCAGGCAGAGGATTATCAATGCACTCTCTGCGCACTCTGCGTCTCTGCGGTAAAAATTTCACCGCAGAGGCGCAGAGGACGCAGAGAAGTAAAAATAGGTCAGCGTATTTCTGTTATTTTGCCTTTTCCGGCGGTGAAACTTCCCCTACCGGCTTCGCCTTCAAGGTCAGATCCCGGGAAAACTCCAAACAATGCTGGCCGGTAAAAGAAAATTTCTTGACGCAGTTCTCCCGCCAGGCGCAGATCAGGCAGATGCTGGGTTCCTGGGTGTCGGGCTTCCTATCCACCATCTCAAGCTCCTATATAACGCCTCGGGTTGGCGTTCCCCAGGGCCAGGTAGATTTCGTAGCTGATGGTCCCGGCCCAGGCGGCCAGCTCATCCCCGGTGAGCCGGGCGTGGTCGCTGCCGCCCAACAGAATGACCGGCTCCCCTTCCTGAACCTCCGGCAGGTGGCTCACCTCGACCATGGTCAGGTTCATGCACACCCGGCCCCGGATGGGGGCGCGCAGGCTGTGGATCAGCACTTCCCCCCGGCCGGAAAGCAGGCGGTTGAAGCCGTTGGCG
>DYJG01000707.1:0-1191 GCA_020723225.1 Desulfobacca acetoxidans
AATCCGCCAGGGCCTGGGGCGGCAGGGTAAGATTTTCCCAGAGGCGCTGGTATTCAGGTTGGCTGGTAAGATTCTGGAGCGGATTGAAAGGCGCCGGCGTTTGCAGGTTGCTCCCCTGGGTCTCGAGTCCGGAGGCCGTTTGGGCCTCCAGTAAAGTATTTTGCACCGCCTTTTGCCAGGCGGACTGGATGTCCGCGGCCGACAGCCCCTGTTCCAGAAAACGGGGGGAAGTCAGGAGGTTTTCCACCTGCTGGGCGGGAAGCCCGGCATTTAATAGAAAAGCCTCCACTTCGGGAATGCGGTCCGGGGGCACTTTCAGGGTCTGGCCCGGCTGCTGGTTTAACAAGTCCTGGAGCTTCTTCAAAGACGGGGGCATTTCGATCTGGGAGTTTGGCTGCGCCACCGCCGCCGCAGTTTTGGAGTCTCCTTGGGACAGCCGTATGGCCTTGGACCGGGGGTCCGGCCGCCAACTGTTGGAAGAAGAATCCCCCGGCTTGGTGAGGCTGGAAGGTTGCTCGGAATTTTGGGTGTTGCCCTTGCGCTCCATAAACTTCCAAGGGATGCCCTCGGGTTTCCGGTAATTGGTTTTCTTGGGGATGGATACCGGAAAGCGGTCGATAAGTTTCGTCCGGTCGGTGGCCAGAGGAGAGGTGGAGGACGTGGGGCGAGCCTGGCGCAGTTGGGCTTTCAGGACGGACTGGTCCAGGCTTTTGGAGGAGGATTTGCCTCCGGTCCACCCCCGGGATACCATCCGCTGCTGGAGCAACGACTGAAACTGGTCTTGATCCGGATACCCCTGGGCCCGGCCCGGGGCCAGGGATTTCAGGTCCAAGAGCGGTAGTCCGACACCGGATGCCTGCATTTCTCCTCCTTAAGAATCTGGGTCTGCCCGGAGGGGAAGCAAGGCCCGTGCCATTCGGAACTTATAGAAATATCGAAGAAAGTTAAACAGCGGCGCAAAATCTGCCCGATCCAAACCGGCAAAATGCGCCGCTTGCCTGGGAAAAAAATGCCGTTTAAAAGACGGTTTTCGGTTTTCAGTTTTCGGTGAAAAGATTAAAAGAATAGAGATCAAGGAGTTATCCGGGAAGTGGATATCATTCGGGAAGGAAAATGATATGATACTTAACATGAAACGCAAAGTCACCAGGACCATCCATATCGGCAACGTCCCCATCGGCGGCGGGGCTC
>DYJG01000707.1:1201-1430 GCA_020723225.1 Desulfobacca acetoxidans
CGTTTAAAAGACGGTTTTCGGTTTTCAGTTTTCAGCTTTCAAGGTTTGGGTGCTGATAGAGTTTTTTTCTTAAAAGAAGCAACAGGATGCTGCCAAGACGCCCCCCTCACCCTAGCCCTCTCCCCCGAGGGGAGAGGGGATTAATACGGAATATCCATAGGTTATTGGTTTATAGGTTTGCCAGGCATGGCCCTCTCTTTCTGAAGAGCCGAGCATGCACCATAAGATT
>DYJG01000044.1 GCA_020723225.1 Desulfobacca acetoxidans
TTTTAGTTTTTAGTTTTTAGTTTTTAGTCTTCGGTCTTTGGTCTTTGGTCTTTGGTCTTTGGGGAAACCTCATGAGATTACTGCGAAAGATCCCGTTCTGTCATTCTGAACGGAGCGCAGCGGAGTGAAGAATCTCGTATTTGCGACAAAATGCTAAAGAGCTTGCCTTCCCTTTATAGGGAAAATAAACGGCGGGGCTGGCGTCCCCACCCGCCAGCCTTCGGGCGGCCAGGGACGGCCACCCCACCATACCCTTTTCATTTTTCATCTTAGTCGTGAAATTGGAGTCATTGATCGTGGCTGCAATATTCCGATTTCCGGTCTTGATTGCCCTGCTGGTATTGGGATGCTGCTGGGTTCCGGCTGCGGCCCAGGAATTGGACCCCTATCAGCAGCTTCGGGACCAGATGGTGACCCGGCAGCTCATGGCCCGGGGCATCAGCGACGCCCGGGTGCTGCTGGCCCTGGGGAAAGTCCCCCGGCACCGCTTCGTGCCGGAGCGCCTGGCGGCTTATGCCTACGATGACCACGCCCTGCCCATCGGCTCCGGGCAGACCATTTCCCAGCCCTATATCGTGGCCCTGATGAGTGAATGGGCGGAGGTCAAACCCGGGGACAAGGTCCTGGAAGTGGGCACCGGCTCCGGCTACCAGGCAGCGGTGCTGGCGGAACTGACCGACAAAGTCTTTACCATCGACATCCGCCCGGAACTGGTGGCAGAGGCCGAAAAAGTGCTAAGATCCCTGAATTACTCCCAGATCAAGACGAAAAGCGGCGACGGCTACCTGGGGTGGCCATTAGAGGCCCCCTTCGACGCCATCCTGGTCACCGCCGCAGCCTCCCGGGTGCCTCCGGCCCTGGAAGCGCAGCTTAAGGAAGGAGGCCGCCTGGTCATTCCCCTGGGACCGGCGGGGAGAGCGCAGACCCTATACCGCTACCGCAAAACCCAGGGAAAACTGGCGGAGGAAAAGACTTTGCCGGTGATTTTTGTGCCGTTGGTGGAGCCGGAGGGGAAGTGAGCAGGGGTCAGGGGTCAGGGGCCGTAATCAGTGGTCAGTGTCAAGGGCGGTCACAGCCAGATCAACCGGCCCGGGCTTACCTTGCCGTAATCGCCCGGGCCCCGCAGGAAGTGGCGGAATTGCTGCTTAAGTAACGGCTTCCAATCCTCTAAACTATACTGAGCGACTCAATTAACCGCGGTTGGCATTCTCTGCGGCCCTCTGCGCCTCTGCGAGAAACCTTTTTCTCTCGCAGAGACGCAGAGAGCGCAGAGATTAATAATGCGCAAACATTTATGTCGCCATGTATAAAAACCAAAAACTGAAAACTGTCTTACTTCTCCACCTTCTCGGCTTCGTGCAGCCGGTCCTTGGTGAGGTCCGCCTGATAAAACTCCTGGTTCTGGGGGAGTAACAAGGAAAACCCCGGCAGGGTGTCGATCTGGGCCGTCAGGTTTTCCAGGGCCAGGTCCTGGACGTGGCCGCCTTGGGTGCGGTCTTTGGTCAGGAAGTGGAAGTGCCAGCCCGGGACCCCCACGGTCTTGAGATAGGCCGGGCAGTAAAACCCCACCAGCGTTCCCTCCACGTCTTTTAACGGAAAGACCGCCTGTTTTTTCACCACCTGCACCAGGGGCTGGTAGGGGGGAGTCTGCCGGGGTACCGAGCGGACTTTCACCTCCTTAAACCGGCCCTCGATCTTCACCGCAAAAAAGAGATTTTTTGAAGGCAGGGCCTGATCCAGCAGGGCCGTCATTTCTTGAAAATTCCCGGCCTTGGGGATGGCCAGGGATTTGTCGGCTTTAAAAAAGGTCACCGCGGCCAGGGGGGTTTTCATGGTGTCCGCGACCGGGTAGACCTTGCCGTCGGTTTTCAGTTGATAGACTTTCCCGTTGAGGACCACCATTTCGCCGTCCAGGTTATTGAAGGTCCCCAACCCGAAGTCCCCCCGTTTCTTGAGTTCGGCCATGGTCAGGCCGCCTTCGTACAGCCCGGCGAGGAGGGCGTCGAAGGTGGAGTATTGGAAGAGGATTTCGCCGGTGCGGGCTACCTGGGGGGAAAATAGAGAAAGCGCTAGAACGATTAGTAAGACCGAAAAGGCTTTTTGACGCATAAAAGGTTTCTCCTGAATATACATAATGAAAAGCAACGCCGCGACTTGTGACCTCTGCGAAAGTCTCGCCACTTGTCATTCTGAGGAAGCGGAGCGACCGAAGAATCTCGTTTTTGCCGACAAGACTTTTCCCGGGGACCGATGATTACAAACAGATGGGAAATCTGGTCGCCCAAAAGACAGATTCTTCACTGCGCTGCGCTCCGTTCAGAATGACAAAAAATGTTTTCTTTTAACCGAAAACCGGAAGCTGAAAACCGAAAACGCTCTTAATCCCCATAAATCAAAAATTCCCGCCGGGCCTCTAAGAACGCCTGCAACTCCCCCTGCCAGGCAGCTTCCAGTTCCTGGACCGGCTTGCCCTGATCCAAGGCCTCCCTGATGGCCGCGTCCCCGGTAAGCAGATCGATGGGGAGGCGTTCGGTTTCATATTCATAAGGCGGCTGACGCCAGGCAAACTCCCCGGGGTAGAGTTCCCGGACCGCTCCCAGGAGGGCCAGGGTGGTGAAATAGGGTTTGAAGGCCAGGCGGTCGGTGACGTGAAGTTGGAAGCCCCGGCACAGCTCCCCGGCCCATTTGTGGAAGGTGGGTTCGAAGGAGGCCTCTCGCAGAACCACGCCGGGGAGGGAAGTCTCCGCCAAACGGGCCTTGATGCGGGCCGGCTCCAGGAACGGCGCGCCCCAGAGTTCAAAGGGGCGGGTGGTGCCCCGGCCCTCCGAGAGATTGGTGCCCTCCAGGAGCACCTGGCCGGGATAGACGACGGCGCTGTCTAGCGTCGGGAGATTGGGGGAAGGCAGCACCCAGGTCAACCCCGCGACGTCCCAGTAATCGCCCCGGCGCCAGCCCCGGGCCGGAATCACCTCCAGGTCGCAGCCCAGCTTTTGGGTGGCGTTATAGTACCGGGCCAGTTCGCCCAGGCTCAGGCCGTGGCGCATGGGCAGCGGATAAGGCCCCACAAAGGAGGCCCATGCGGGCCGGAGCATATTTCCCTCCACCTGTTCGCCGCCGATGGGGTTGGGACGGTCCAGGACCGCGACTTTTACCCCCGCGGCGGCCGCGGCCTCCATGACCTTGGCCACGGTGGCGGCAAAGGTGTAGACCCGGGTGCCCACGTCCTGGAGGTCCACCAGGACTGCGTCGATCTTCTCCAGGGAAGCGGCGGGCGGGGTCATGCGGGGGCCATATAAGCTGATCACCGGCAGCTTCAAGGCGGCATCCAGGAAATCCGGGGAGGAAATCATGTTGTCCTGTTTCTCCCCCAAGAGGCCGTGCTGGGGGCTGAACAGGACTTGCAGTTGACCGGGAAAACGCCGGGCGAGCAACTCCCGGGCGCTTTGCAGATCAGAGGCCACCGCAGCCGGATGGCTCAGGAGACCCAGCCGGGCACCCTTAGCCCAGGAGGGCGGATCATGGATGAAGTGTTCTAAGCCGGAAATAACCGGAGTCATTTTGAAATAGCCATTACTCACAAATTGAGGGCTGTGAAAATGACACAGAGCAGTTGCGGGCCTTGCCCCCCCTCACCCTACCCTCTCCCCCCATGGGGGGAGAGGGAAATACTTGGCATATCCGCAAGATATAAACCTTATGAGTGATGGCAAGCCTCAAGGGAAAGGCGATTTAAGGTCTTTATCCAGGCAAATATTAATGGAACATTATTAATTGAACTTAAGTTAGTCTTGCCTGACCACTGACCACTGGCTACTGACCCCTGACCCCTGGCCCCTGGCCCCTGCCCCCTAAAACTCCGCCTCGTCCCTTTTCACCACCGGGCGCAGCATGAGGACCACGTCGTGGGTCACGCCGTCTTTGCGGATAAAATAATCGTCCAGGGTGGCCCTGATCTCGAAGCCTTTGGCCCTGAAGGCCTTGATCACTTTTTTGTGGTCGGCCAGGACTTCCGCTTTCAGCCACTGCAAATTATATTTCAGGGCCAGGGCGATAAGCTCTTCCAGCATCATGGAGCCAAGCCCCTGGTTGCGAAAAGGCCGGGAGACAAAAATCCGCACTTCCCCGATATGTTTGGAGGCATGTTTGCCCCGGTGCAGGGTGGCGTCGGCGATGAGGCGGTTGTCTGCCATGTCCACGGCCACCAGGGGCAGGATCTTGCGGTAATCGATGCGGTCGATCCAGGAATTGACCAGCTTTACATCCTTGACGTCCTGTTTCAAAAAGCGGGTATCTTCGTCTGGGGCTTCCTGGAATAATTTGATGAGGCCCTCCCGGTCGTTCTCGTTGAGGAAGCGGAACATCACCCGTTTGCCGTTGCTCAAGGTGACAAACTTGCGGTAAGCCAAATAGTTAATCATTGCCGGCCCCGGAAAAGGGATTTACCGCTCATAATAGCGGGTTCAAGGGATTTGTCAAGGCAAGCGCCGGGCTAATGAACGGCAGGGAACTCTTGGGAAACTGCGCTGATTGTTAGCGGCTGCTGATCCCCCGAGAGTATTTGACTTTTGGGTAACATTTTGAAAACACACCATAAATAATTTATTTAAAGTGTTTTTGAACTGAATTTCGAGAGATACCGATTTTTGATCCCTATTTTTTTCCCTCCCTATGAAAAACGAGGGAAAAGCCAGGATAAGCGAGATTGAGAAATCGGGAAGGGAACCGGGGACAGCTTAGTGGCGTCAAACCTCAAGATTAGCCGCTTTTATCTTGTTGAAATTATTAATTAAGATATTAACAAGAATTAATTCCCCCCATTGCTTGGCCTGGGCCGGGGGCAGCGCCCGGGGGGAAGCAAGCTAGGTTAATCTAAATTTGGCTCCACCTCCTTTGACCTGTTTCGGGGAGAAAGGCTAATATCCCTTGTACCGGCAGCGGCCCTCAATCTGAAAGGAGAATTATGAAAGGTATCTGGGAACAGGTCAAGACGCTACTTCGGGAAGAAATTTCACCTTCCGGATTCCAACTTTGGATCGAGCCCCTGGGGGTGGTCCCCGAGGGAGAAGGTGAGCTGAATCTGACCTGTCCCAACCCCTTTGCCCTCCGGTGGATTAAATCCCACTACCTGCAATTCATCCGCCAGGCCATGGCCCAGGCTTGCGGCCTCGAATTGCCGGTGAGATTATCCCTGCTCCCCGGCGGGCAGAAGGCCCGGAATCCGGTCCCGGTTCCCCAGGCGGAATTGCCGCTGGTAACCGCGAAGCGGCCCGGCAACGCGCCCTTCAACGGCAGATTCACCTTTGAACAATTCGTGGTGGGGTCTTCCAACCGCCTGGCCTTTCAAGCCTCCAAAGCCCTGGCCCGGGACGATACTTTTTACAACCGCATTCTCTTCCTGAATGCCGGTCCCGGCCTGGGCAAGAGCCATCTGTCCCAGGCGGTGGGCAATTTTCTGTCCCAGGCCGCGCCCAACGGCCGGGTACGCTATCTCTCCGCGGAGACTTTCGCCAACGAAATGGTGCGGGCCCTGAAAAACGGGCGCATGACCGAATTCAAGGAGCGTTACCGCCAGGATTGCGAGGTGCTGCTGCTGGAAGAGGTCCAGTTTTTAAGCGGCAAGGAAAAAATCCAGACGGAGATGTGCTACACCCTGGATACCCTGATGAGCCGGAAACGGAAGCTGGTCTTTACCAGTTGCTACCTGCCCGGGGAGATCAGCCAGCTCTCCCAGGAACTGCGCTCCCGGCTCACCGCGGGGATAATCACCCCCATCGGCCCCCCGGATTTTCCCACCCGGGTCAATATTCTGGCCAAAAAGGCCGAACTCCGGGGCGCCCAGATGGCTACACCGATCCTGGAGTATCTGGCAGAGTACGTCACCGAGGACGTGCGCCGCCTGGAGAGCGCCATCGACGGCCTGATGGCCCGGTCCACCTTACTGCAGCAGCCCTACAGCCTGCGCCTGGCCGAAGAGGTGCTCCAGGACCTGCAAGCGGTGGAGGCCCGCTTGAGCGTGCCGGAGATCCAGAAGATCGTGGGGGATTACTACCGGGTGAGCCTGCCGGAGATGTTGGGCCGGTCCCGCCAGAAGAGGCTGGTCCAGGCCCGGCGCCTGGCCCTGTATTTCTGCCGGGTCTACACGCAAAAAACCATGGTGGAGTTGGGGAAATTGTTCCATCGGAGCCATGCTTCCGTGGTCCATGCCCTGCAGACCCTGGAGAGGGACCGCAAGACGCAGCCCCGGCTGGCCCAGGAAGTACAATTGCTGGAGGGTAGACTGGCTCAGGCCCAGGTTAAGGGGGGGTGGAGGAGAGCATCCATTCTTCGCAACGATGCTTGATCACCCGGCCTTCCACGATGAAGACAATGTCCTCGGCAATATTGCTGGCCAGATCGGCAATGCGCTCCAAATTGCGGACAATAATGATGAAGTGATGGAGCCGCGTCACCCAGCGCGATTCCTGAATCATACAGTTCAGGATCTTCTGGATATACTCGTCGTCCAGGAGGTCCACTTCCACGTCCCGCTGGCAGACCCGGATGGCCAATCTGGGATCCTGCTGGACGAAGGCGTCGATGCTGGTGCGCACCATCCCTAAGGCGATATCCGCCATCACCTTGAGGTCGATGGGCAGTTCCACGGGCTCCCGGCTATTGAGCTCCAGGGACCTTTCGGCAATGTTCACCGCCTGGTCGCCGATGCGCTCCAGTTCGGTGGCGATGCGCATGGCCGCGGTGATCAGCCGCAGGTCCGTGGCCAGGGGCTGGCGCAGGGCCAACAGCCTCAACCCCTGGTCGTCAATGGCCAACTCCATGCGGTTGAGGTTGATATCGTCGGTGATTACTTCCCGGGCCAGTTCGGAATTGCGTTCCATGACCGAGACCATGCTTTTGCCCACCGCGACTTCAGCCATCTCCGCCATCCGCAGAAGATTCTGCTTCAGGTTGTCCAATTCCTGGTCAAACTGCCGGGATAATTTCGCGGGAGTTGCCATTACGTCCCTCTCCAGAAGATCTTC
The DNA here is from genome assembly GCA_020723225.1 of Desulfobacca acetoxidans. Lineage (GTDB taxonomy): Bacteria > Desulfobacterota > Desulfobaccia > Desulfobaccales > 0-14-0-80-60-11 > SURF-52. Next base: position 7,020 of record DYJG01000044.1, read on the forward strand.
CTTGTAACTGCTTATATTACTATAATTCGGTTTAGAGAGAAAGAATATTAAAGCGATTTTGCATAAACTTACACGTTTTTAGCAAAACCTCCCGGGAATTTCCTTGATCTCCATATTTTTTCCTCTATTGTGCAGAAAAACGAGTCGTCGATGCAGGGTCTGTTTTATGTTTAGACAAGGTATGGAAAGATGAAAATCGCGGTGATCGGGCCAGGGGCAGTGGGGTGTTTGCTGGCCTTCTTCCTGGCGGAGGCCGGAGAGGACGTCCATCTGGTGGATTACCGCCCGGAACGCGCCGCGTTCCTGCAGGAGCAGGGCATCCGCTTGCAGACTCCGGGAGGAGAAAGCCGCACGGTCCCCGTGTCTTGCCGGCTCCCGGGGGAAGCCGAGCCTGCGGACTTGGCCGTCATGGCCGTCAAGGCCCATCAGACCGCAGCAGCGGCCCAATCTCTGCCTCTGCTGCTGGCCTCCGGGGGGGTGGGCCTAAGCCTGCAAAACGGCCTGGGGAACCTGGAGGCCATGGCCCGGGTGCTGGGCCCGGAGCGCCTGCTGGCCGGGATCACCTACCTGGGGGTCACCCGGCAGGCGGCAGGGCAGATTATCTACGCGGGCAAGGGAGAGGTGCTCATCGGGGCGCCTCCGGGATCGCTGGTGACCGCGGCGGCAACCGAGGAGGTGGCGGCCCTCTTCCGGCGGGCCGGGTTTACCTGCCGGTCCGTGCCGGACATTGAGAACCTGCTGTGGGATAAACTGATGATCAACGCGGGCATCAATCCCCTGACTGCCTTGCTCCGGGTCCCCAACGGCGCGTTGCCGGAGTTGCCGGAGGCCTGGTCCCTGGCGGCGGCCGCGGCGGCCGAAGTCCAGGCCGTGGCCAAAGCCCGGGGGCTGGACGTCAGCGGCGACCCGGGGGAACGCCTGCTCCGGGTCTGCACGGCCACGGCCCGGAACCGCTCTTCCATGCTCCAGGATATACTGGCGGGCCGGCCCACGGAAATCGGGTCATTGAATGCCCAGGTGGCGGAAAGGGGCGCGGCGATGGGGGTGGCTACGCCGGTTAATGACCTGCTAACCAGCCTGGTTCGGGCCCTGGAGGCGTCTGCGGCTTTAAGGGTGGAGTGATAAAGAGAGGAAAGAGGCTGGCATGGAAGCGCCGCAGCACGATATTGATTTCCAAAACGGCACCCTCCGGCGTAATAAATGATGGAGTCTCTCAATGTTTAGCGTCTTTTCTGCCCCGGCAAGATACACCCAAGGCGTGAAGGCTACCGAGATTCTCGGCAGGGAGATGGCCTGCCTGGGCCTCGAGGGGCCGGCTCTCATCGTGGCGGGTAAATCGGCGGTGGCGCAACTCTTTGACACCTGGAAACAAACGCTGGCGGAGGTGAGTTTAAGTTACAGCATTCACAACTTCGGAGGGGAGTCTTCGCTGGCTGAAATATTGTATATCAGGCGTGCGGCTGAAGCCCTGTCCGCCAGGGTCATCATCGGCGCAGGAGGAGGGAAAGCCCTGGATGCAGCCCGGGCGTGCGCCGCTGAACTTAATCTGCCCTTTGTCAGTTGCCCTACTCTGGCTTCGACGGATGCCCCGTGCAGTGCGGTGTCCATCATCTACACCGAAACGGGTATGGTGGCGGAAGTACGTATTCTGCCATGCAACCCGGTCCTGGTGTTGGTCGATACCCAGGTGATAGTGCAGGCGCCTCCAAGGTTTTTGATCTCCGGCATGGGGGATGCTCTGGCCACCTGGTTTGAAGCCCGGGCCTGTGCGGCAGCCAATGCCAAAAACCTTAGAGGCGGAAGATCGACGCGCAGTGCTTTGGCTCTGGCCGAACTCTGTTATCGAACCCTTCTCAAGGATGGAGTGGCAGCCATCGAGGCCGCGGCCACCCGGAAAATCACCCCCGCGTTTGAGCGCATTGTTGAGGCCAACACCCTGCTTTCGGGACTGGGTTTTGAGTCTTCCGGCCTGGCGGCAGCCCACTCCATTCATAACGGCCTCACGGTGGCTCCCCAAACCCGCGCTTTTTACCATGGAGAAAAAGTCGCCTTCGGCACTCTGGTGCAGCTGGTATTGGAAGAAAGCCGGCTCCCGGAGATCGAAGAGGTGCTTGATTTTTGCAGCCGGGTCGGGCTCCCGGTTACCCTGGCCCAAATCGGCTTGCAGGAACTGCCCATGGAGATACTGGAAAAAATCGCGGCGCGCGCCACCCAGCCGGGTGAGTCCATCCACAACGAGCCCTTCGAGGTGTCCTCCGCCCAGGTTACCGGTGCCATTCTGAAAGCGGATGAATTGGGGAGATCATGGCAAGACCGGCGGCACGGCGCCAGCCGCAAACCACTCTCATAAGCCGGAGGAATTAACAACTAGGCGACCTTCGGCGTCAAGCGCTCCACCACGATTTCCGAGGATCGCTGCCGCGCCTGGGCCAGGTCGTAATTAATCTGCATCCTGAGCCAGGTATCCGGGGTGCTGCCGAAAGCTTTTTCAAAACGGATAGCCATTTCCGGGGTGACGCTGCTGCGTCCGGCAATGATGTTATGGAGCTGCTGCCGGGTGATATGCAGCGCGGCTGCGGCCTCCGCCACCGTCAAGCCGAGATCGTCAAGGCAGTCCTTGACCAGCAGACCGGGATGGACCGGATTTTTCATCTTCATGGTTTTTTCCCTCCCCAATTCACCTCGGCAAGATACTGCGAATCGCTGCGGCCAGGGTGTCCACCCCCAGCAGTTCCAAACCGGGGAAATCGCCCAGGCGGTCCTTCTGGCGTTGGGCCAGTAGCGCCCGGCGAAAGCCCAGCTTGTGGCCTTCCTTGAGGCGCAGTTCGGGTTGGCTCACAGCCCTGACTTCGCCGGTGAGCCCCACTTCCCCGAAGATGATCGTGTCCGCGGGCACGGCCCGGTCCAATAAAGATGAGGATAGGGCCAGGGCGATGCCCAAATCCACGGCCGGCTCGGTGAGGCGCACGCCGCCGGCGACGTTGACGAACAGGTCCTGGCCGCTCAGGGCAAGACCCACCCGCTTTTCCAAGACCGCCACCAACAACGAGACCCGGCCCTGATCCACCCCCATGCTTTGCCGCCGGGGCAGGGCCAGGGATGTGGGGGAGACGAGCGCCTGGACCTCCACCAGGATGGGGCGGGAGCCCTCCAGGCTGGGGACCACCACCGCGCCGGGGACCTCCAGCGACCGCTCCGCCAGGAAGAGGGCCGAAGGGTTGGGGACCTCCAGGAGGCCGGCCTCCTGCATCTCGAAGACCCCCAACTCCTGGGTAGGGCCGAAGCGGTTTTTGACGGTGCGCAGGAGGCGAAAAGTGTGGCTGCGGTCCCCTTCGAGATAAAGGACGGTGTCCACGAGGTGCTCCAGGACCATGGGCCCGGCCAGGGTCCCTTCCTTGGTGACGTGGCCGATGAGGAAGGTGGCGGTGTTGGTGAGTTTGGCCTGCTGCACCAGGCGGAACGCGGTCTCCCGCACCTGGGTGAGAGAGCCGGGCGCGGCGGGGAGGGTGGCGGTGTACATGGTCTGGATGGAATCCAGGGCCAGGAACGCGGGTTTATGCTCCGCTAAAATTTTAAGGATGTTTTCCAGGCAGGTTTCCGTGGCCACCAATAGATCGGGGGAATTC
>DYJG01000708.1 GCA_020723225.1 Desulfobacca acetoxidans
TGCCGATCATCCTCACCCTGCTCCTGTTCGGTTCATTGATCGTTTTCGCCAGCGGTTCGGCCATTGCTCCTTTTATCTATACCCTCTTTTAGGGTGAGCTGACTTGCCTGACGCCATTCTAGGTATTTCCGCGTTCTACCACGACAGCGCCGCGGTCCTCCTGGCGGACGGCAAAATTATCGCCGCCGCCCAGGAAGAGCGGTTCACCCGGAAGAAGCACGATCCCGGCTTTCCGGCCGGGGCTGTGGCCTACGTCATGGAGGAATCGGGCCTGCGGGTGTCCGACCTGAGCGCGGTGGCCTTCTACGACAAGCCCATCCTCAAGTTCGAGCGTCTGCTGGAGACCTACCACGGTTTCGCGCCCCGGGGCCTGAAGAGCTTCCTCATGGCCATCCCGGTGTGGATCAAGGAAAAGCTGTTTTTGCGGAAAGTGATCCGGGACGAGTTGGCCAAGGTGAGTCCGGGCCGGCCCCCGCTGCTCTTTCCCGAACACCACCTGTCCCACGCGGCCAGCGCCTTTTACCCCTCGCCCTTTCAAGAAGCGGCCATCCTCACCCTGGACGGGGTGGGGGAGTGGGCCACCTCCACCATCGGCTTCGGCAAAGGCAAAGACCTCAGCATCCTCCGGGAGCTGCACTTTCCCCACTCCCTGGGGCTGCTCTATTCCGCGTTCACCTACTACTGCGGCTTCAAGGTCAACAGCGGCGAATACAAGCTCATGGGCCTGGCGCCTTACGGCAACGAGAACGCGGTCCGGGTGAAAAAATGGCGGCAAACCATCCTGGATGAACTGGTGGATTTGAGGAATGACGGCTCCATCCTCCTGAACATGGATTATTTCAATTACGCCACCGGGTTGACCATGTGCCGGGAAAACCTGTGGACCTCGCTCTTCGGGGTTCCCCCCCGGGAGAAAGAGACTTTTATTACCCAGGAGTATATGGACATGGCCCTGGCCATTCAGCAGGTGACCGAGGAGATCGTCCTGCGCCTGGCCGAGACCGCCAAGGAACTCACAGGCGCCGACAACCTGGTGATGGCCGGAGGCGTGGCCTTGAACTGCGTGGCCAACGGCAAGCTGCTGCGTAAGGGCACTTTCAAGGACATCTGGATCCAGCCCGCGGCCGGGGACGCAGGCGGGGCCCTGGGCGCGGCCCTGGCCGCCCGGCACATCTGGCAGAACCGGGAGCGGGTCCTTAATCCCGGTCACGACCAGATGCAGGGGGCGTACCTGGGGCCGGAGTTCGGGGATGGGGATATCATCAGGGTGGCCCGGCGCCACCGCGCGCCTTACCGGCATTATCCCGATTTTCAGGATTTGATTAAAGACACCGCATCCCTTTTGTCCCAGGGGCAGGTGGTGGGCTGGTTCCAAGGCCGCATGGAATACGGCCCCCGGGCCTTGGGCAACCGCAGCATCCTGGG
>DYJG01000709.1 GCA_020723225.1 Desulfobacca acetoxidans
TGGAAGGAACCTGCAATTAATAGTGAAAAAGTCGCCCCTGGCCTGGGGGGACTATCCCCTGCTGTACCAGGCGTTGACGAACCTGCTGGAAAACGCCTTCAAGTTCACCATGAAGAAAGAAACTGCGGTCATCGAAGTGGGGGGCCGAAGAAAAGGCGGGGAAATCATTTTTTACGTTAAGGACAACGGCGCCGGCTTCGACGAAGAGTATGCCCACAAGCTTTTTCTGGTCTTCCAGCGGCTGCATCCCTGCGCGGAATATCGAGGCACCGGCGTGGGCCTGGCCACGGTGCAGCGCATCATCCAGCGCCACGGCGGCCGGGTCTGGGCCGAAGGCGAACCGGGCCAAGGCGCGACCTTCTACTTTTCCCTACCCACCCCTCCCCCCGCAAACAATGAGGAGTATGGCTGAAGAGCCGGGGCAAAGAAGCAACAATAATATCACTCCGAGTGGTTATCAGTGGCCGCATAATCTTGGTTTCCAAGGAAAGAGGCGATTGCCGGTGGTCCACTTTGGACGCGTCGTTGCAGCCTGGTTGACGGGGTTTTAGTCAATTACCTATAATCAAGTGTAAAATTAATATGTTGTCAAGGAGATCGATATTTATTTGTAAATAATAATGTGCATATTGTATTTTTGTCTTCCATGACTTATGATTTAATACCTAGGAAGCCGCGTTAGTTCTCTCTCCAACCTGCGGTTGCGCAGTAGAGGAATTGCGGTATGCCGAAGAGTGATCACTTCGCGGTGGTTATCGGCATCGGTCTCTATCCGGGATTCAATGACGGGGATCTCGCCGGCCCGGTGGACGATGCCTCCGATTTCGCCGCCTGGCTGAAATCCCCCGCAGGCGGCGATCTTCCCGCGGACAACATTCATCATTGGCCGTCTCCACACCCGGACGCCCATCTGCCGCGGCCGGCCGCGAGTAATGCCCACCCCAACGCCGACGAAATTGACGCGCTGTTCCGGCCCCTGTATGAGAAAGGCCTGGATGCCCGGGTCGGTGAGCGCCTCTACATCTACATTGCCGGCCATGGGATCAGCGACCGGACCGACCTGCACTCGGTCGCGCTCCTTGCCGCAAATTACACTCCCGGCGCCCCTTTCCATATCGCCATGGTCAAACGAGCCGAATGGTTTCGCCGTCATGCCGCCTTCGATGAAATCATTCTCTTCGCCGACTGCTGCCGAACCAACCCCGGTTACGAGCTGGCCTCTCCTCAGTGGCCGGAGCGTTGGGCTGCCAGGGCCCATCCCCAGGCTTCAAAAATCCGCTACTTGTATGGATTCGCCACCGGTTATGGAAAGGTGTCTCGAGAACGCGACTTCAGCGCCGGGGTGACGCGGGGCATCTTATCCAGGACCCTCCTCAAATCGCTGGCCGAGGCCCAGCCCGACGCCACCGGCCGGGTGACAGG
>DYJG01000710.1 GCA_020723225.1 Desulfobacca acetoxidans
AGGCGATCTCCACCAGACCCAGGGCGAACGCCAGGCTTAGGACCACCAACAGAAGATTCCTGGTGAAATTGCGGCAGATCGTCTTAATCAAAAGGTTGGTTACGGAGACTTATGGGGGAATTCGCCGCCGGAGCGGTTCAGCTTCCGGGTCACTTTCTCGGCCAGGTCGACAATCAACTGGCCCAGGGTGCCGATCTGTCCCGGGTCGAGTTTGCCTCCCCCTTGGGTGGTCAGGCCCAGGGCCACCAAAGAGGACCCGAAGGCCTTGATGCGGTTCATTTCCTCGCCGATCAATTCCAGGGGTTTTTCCTTCAGAGGCTCCTTCCCTCTGGAGCCCTCATCCCGGCCGATTCTTTCCTTCTGTTCATGGAGGTTCTCATTAATGGCGGTGGCCGCGTTGATGATCATTTCCCCCAGGGACTTGACCCGTTCATGATCCAATCCCGGAACCTGCTTTTCATCCAGGGCCATGGTGACAATGGACTCGCCCATGGTCTTAAGAAAACGCAACTCTCCGGCAATGGTCTGAAAATAAGAGGGGATGGCAGTGACGATCCCGGTTCCGGCCGGTTCCATGGTCTCTTTTGCCGGCTCCGTTTCCTCTCCTATCTGCGGCTCCACAAAAGAGGCCATCACTTCCAGTTTGCGCCAGAGGTCGCCGGCCAACTGGTGGATCATCTTCAGGCACTGGTCGGTGGAGGAGTACCTTTCCCAGGGCGCGCCCTTGACGTAGTCCCCCAAATCCTCGCTCAGAAGCGGGGTGGACTCGGCAAAATGGATGCCTATGGCCGCGAAGAAACCAATGGCCTCGATTTTTTCCAAGGCTTCATCCAGGGCTTTCCTCATTGCCTGATCCATGATCATCCTCTCAGCCGGAGAATTTCCCCCCCGGGACGGGCCCTCGGAGGCGTACACTAGATTTTATCGTCAAGCGCCAGCAATTTCAGTAATCTTTTTTCCAACAAGGCGCTGGGAAAAGGTTTGAGCAGATAGCCGTCCCAGCGGCTTTCCACGGCACCGGCCATGATGTCTTCGGAAACCTCCCCGGTAATCATCAAAAACGGCAACTCCTCAAACCTGGGGGTGGACCGCAGGAGTTTTTTAAGTTCCAGCCCGCTCATCCGGGGCATGCGGATATCACAAATTATCAGGTCGTAATTGTGAGCTTGCACCCTCTCCCAGGCTTCCAGACCATCCTCAGCTTTGTCAATCCGCCCTCCAACTCCCAGGCCGCGGAGAATCTGGGCCAGAATATTACGCACCGCGGAAATATCGTCCACTACCAGGACATTAAGCTTCTTAAGCGCTTCTTTGTGGTTCGTATTCCGGCTCGGCATTATTAATGGCATGACAGCATTTTAATTGTCACTATATCATGATTTTGTTAAACAAAGCTGGTAATTTGTCAAGAAATAGTTC
>DYJG01000711.1 GCA_020723225.1 Desulfobacca acetoxidans
GGGGCTGTTGCCGCCGCTGCCCAGCCGCTGGAATGACGATGGTTCCTGGAATTGGTGAATGCCCAAACATAGCGCCGGTTTGTTGATGTATCGCTTCCGGGAGAGCGCCTTAGAGCTCTTCCTGGTTCATCCCGGCGGGCCTTTTTGGGCGAAGAAGGACCTGGGGGCCTGGTCGCTGCCCAAGGGAGAGTATAATCCGGGAGAAGACGCCCTGGCCGCAGCCCGGCGGGAGTTTACGGAAGAAACGGGCTTCCCGGCGGAGGGCGAATTTATCCTCCTTACTCCCTTGAAGCAGCCCAGCGGCAAGGTGATTGCGGTCTGGGCCTTCCAGGGGGACTGCGACCCCGAAGCCGTAAAGAGCAACACCTTTACCATGGAATGGCCGCCCCGCTCCGGCAAACAAAAGGAATTCCCGGAGATCGACCGGGCCGGGTGGTTTACCCTGGAGGAAGCCAAGGTTAAAATCATCAAGGGGCAGGTGGGGTTTTTGGAGGAGTTGGCCAAGATTCTAAATCTGTGAAAAGTTCAGAGTCAAGACTTCTGGGAAAGTCTCCCAACTTGTCATTCTGAGGGAGCGGAGCGACCGAAGAATCTCGTTTTTGGCGGCAAGCTTTTTTCGGCGGTGCCGATGATACCGGCAGATTGGAGCTAAAAAGATAGATTCTTCAATCCGCTACGCTCCGTTCAGAATGACAGAAGACTGGTTTTCGCAGAAGTCTCGACCTGGAATTTTTCTCCTGACTATGAACTTTGAACCTTGAACTTTGAACTGAGTTAGGAAATCGAAATTTGGAACAGAAACATCAACACCAACGTATTTTGATGGGCAACGAAGCCATCGCCCGGGGGCTGATCGAGGGCGGCGTGACTTTGGCCGCGTCCTATCCCGGCACCCCGGCTTCGGAGATTCTTCAGGCGGTGGTGGCCTTCGCCAAAGAGACCGGTACGGCCATTCATGCCGAATGGTCGGTGAATGAAAAAGTGGCTTATGAAACGGCCCTGGCCAACAGCTACACGGGCCGGCGCTCCGCGGTCTCCATGAAGCAGGTGGGCCTGAACGTGGCTTCGGACCCTTTCATGCGCTCCGCGTACCTGGGGGTCAAGGGCGGATTGGTGGTCATTGTCGCAGACGACCCCGGCCCCCACAGCTCACAGACCGAACAGGATTCCCGCTTCTTCGCCATGTTCGCCAAAATCCCGGTGCTGGACCCCTCCAGCCCCCAAGAAGCTAAAAAGATGGTGGGCCAGGCCCTCAGGCTCTCGGAAAAATACGAGATCCCGGTAATGGTCCGCCCCACCACCCGAGTCTGCCACGCCCGCCAAAACGTGCCTCTCTTTAAGCCGGCGGTTTTGGAGCGGGTGGCGCAGTTCGAGAAAAACCCGGGGCGCTGGTGCGCCACCCCCCAGTATTTGCGG
>DYJG01000045.1:0-4642 GCA_020723225.1 Desulfobacca acetoxidans
CCCTGCCCTTGGTCCTCCTGTTCCTGGACTACTGGCCCCTGGGCCGCTGGACGCCGGATGCGGGGTCCGCCAAGGGCCTGATTCTGGAGAAGTTGCCCCTCCTGGCCCTGGCCGCGGTTTGCGGCGCGGCCACCCTGTATGCCCAACAGGAAGCGGGGGCCGTGGCTCCGCTGGAGGAAATCCCGGTGGGCAGCCGGGTGGCCTGCGCCCTGGCGGCCTACGCGTGGTATCTCTGGAAGATGCTCTGGCCCACCGGCCTGGCCGTGCTTTACCCTCACCCCCTGGATACCGTTCCCCTCTGGCAGGCCCTAGGCGCCGGTCTCATCCTGGCGGCCGTCTCCGTTTCGGCCTTTTGGCGGAGCCGGCGTTGTCCCTATCTGCCGGTGGGCTGGCTCTGGTACCTGGTGACCCTGGCGCCGGTCATCGGCCTGATCCAGGTGGGAAGCCAGGCCTGGGCCGACCGGTACACCTACATCCCCTTCATCGGCCTCTTTATTATGGCGGCCTGGGGCGCCCGGGACTTGACCGCGGGCCTGCCCCGGGCCAGGGTCTTTCGCCCCCTGGGGGCCGGGATTATTCTCACGATTTTGCTGGTCCTGACATTTTTCCAGGTGCGTCTCTGGCGGGACTCCGTAACTCTCTTCGAACATACCCTGCGGGTTACCGTTGACAACCCCGTAATCCATCACAACCTGGGGGTGGCCCTGGCCGCCCGGGGCCAGGAAGAGGAGGCGGCCCGGCACTTTCTGGAGGCCTTGCGCCTTGACCCCCATAACCCCCGGGGGCAGAACCGGGTAGGGGAGGAATTTTTCGCCCAGGGGAAAATAAAGGAAGCGGAGGCCAAATTCCGGCGGGCGATCAAGCTAAGACCTGATTTCGCGCCGGCTTATAACAATCTGGGGAGAGTCTACGCACACGAGGGAGACTTGGACCGGGCCATGGCCAATTTCCAAAAGGCTGTCGACCTAGACCCGAATCTCGCCGCGGCCTATAAGAATTTGGGACTGGCCTGGGCATACCGGGGGGAAAAGCAGAAGGCCGCGGCCATGCTGGGAAAGGCCTTGGAGATCAACCCGGATGACCGGGAGGCGCAAAGTATTTTGCAGATGTTAAAGCTTTCCGACAAGTGATTAGAAAAGCTCTATTTTTTTATTGACATTTAATTCATTGACGAGATAATATTGATACCGTAAATGGTATCATTATCTTTAGGATATCCTCAGGGATGCCGAGAAAAGATAAAGAATGGCTGATTCTGAATATCAAGAATCTCAGAGCCGAAATCCTCTGGGATGATTTCGTCTGGGTCTTAACGAACCATTTTGGGTTCAAGATAATAAATAAGCCCGGCTCCAGGAGAGTCTTCGTCAAAGGAACTGTTCGCTTCAATGTCCACGAGCCCCATGGAAGAAAACCCTTCGTCCACAGGATGGATCGAAGAAGGGCCATGGAGGCAATCGAAGCTTCCGAAGCGGAGGAGGCGGAACAATGAAAATCAAGGCGCGAGAAAAAGAGGAATTGCGGAAAAAGGATTTAAATTACTATATGAAACTTCCATATCCTGTTACCCTGGAAGAATTTGAGGAAAATGGGAAAACGCGGTTTGCTCTTTCATTTCCCGACCTGCCGGGGTGCGGGGCTGAAGGGGACACTCTGGAGGAAGCGCGGAGAAACCTGGAAGAGGCCAAGGAAGATTGGATAAGTGTCAGTCTGGATGAAGGGTTGCCAATTCCCGAACCTCCTTTTGAAGAAGAATTTAGTGGAAAATTTCTCTTAAGAATTCCTCCAAAGCTGCATATGCGACTTTCCAAGCTTGCAGAGAAAACGGGAGTCAGTCTCAATCAATTCATTCGCTCAACCTTGGAAAATGTAGTTAATCAAGGAGCAATAATGGCCAAGCTCAATTTAATCGAAGATTCATTAAACCAGTTAAAGGCGGATTTGCAGAGGAAAAAATCCAAAGCCAGGATTGATGAGCCTCAGACCCTCCCTCTGACTAGTCTTTAAAAAGCTCCGTACTCAAATACCGCTCTCCCGTGCTGGGCAAAACCGCGACGATTAGTTTTCCCTTATTCTCCGGACGGGCCGCGACCTGGAGCGCGGCAAAGACTGCCGCGCCGGAGGAGATGCCGCAGAGGATGCCTTCCTCTTTGGCCATTCGCCGGGAGGTTTCAAAGGCCTCGTCGTTGGACACGGTAACGATCTCATCAATGATCTTGGTATTCAAAATCTCCGGCACAAACCCCGCGCCGATGCCCTGAATCTTGTGGGGTCCGGGCTTACCCCCGGAGAGCACCGGGGAGGCCGCGGGCTCCACGGCCACCGCCTTAAATGAGGGCTTACGCTGCTTGATCACCTCGGCGGTGCCGGTGATGGTGCCGCCGGTGCCCACCCCGGAGATGAGGATGTCCACCGCGCCCTTGGTGTCCCGCCAGATTTCCTCCGCGGTGGTGCGCCGGTGGATTTCGGGGTTGGCGGGGTTGGCGAACTGGTTGGGCATAAACGCGCCGGGCGTTTCCGCCAAAATCTCCCTGGCCCGGTTGATGGCGCCGGTCATGCCCTGGGGCCCGGGGGTGAGGACCAGTTCCGCACCCAGGTGTTTCAGGAGCTTTCTTCTTTCGATGCTCATGGTCTCCGGCATGGTGAGCAGCAGCCGGTATTTCTTGGCTGCACAGACAAAGGCCAGGGCAATGCCGGTGTTGCCGCTGGTGGGCTCCACGATCAGGGTGTCCGGCTTGATCCTTCCCTGGGCTTCGCCGGCCTGGATCATGGCCGCGCCGATGCGGTCCTTGACGCTCCCCAGGGGGTTCATGGACTCCATTTTGCCCAGGATGACGCCCGGCAGGCCCCGGGAGACGGCGTTCAGCCGCACCAGGGGAGTCGAAGTGTGGCCCACCACGTCCACGATGCTGTCGAAGATGACTTTCATGTCGGAACCTCTCTTCACCAGGGGGCGTTGCCAGGGGTGGCGGCGCCTTCCCTGCCTGGGGGATTAACCTGAAACCCGGGATGGCATTTCGGTGATGGGAGCAAACAACTGTAGCGCCAGATGGAACAGAGCGATCAGCACATAGGCCCAAAAAGAGACCATGGGATTCCAAAAAGCCGCGGCCCCGGCTGCCAGATACGCCACCGTCAAACCCAAGTGCAGTTTATAGATATAGCTGCGAATGGCCGGGTCGAATCCGGGCCGGATTAAATTTCTCACATCCCAGGCGCTTCGCCACGACAGAAACATGATCAGGGAAGCGGCGCTGAGATTGGCCCCGTATATAATGACGGGGGGGCGCAGGCCGAATTTTTCCCCCAGCATGCCGGCGGAGAAGGGAATCAGGGAGATGCAAAAAAGAAAGGTGAGGTTGAGCCACAATTGGCGGGTATCCATCCCCCCAATGAAGGCGGCCAGGGCGTGGTGGCTGATCCAATAAAGCCCCAGGGCCATGAAGCTGATGAGGTAGCTGATAAAGACCGGCCACAATCTCCCCAGGGCGAAAATCAGCTCCTCCTCGGATTTGGCCGCGGCCAGGACCGGGTTCGCCAACTGGAAGGCCAGCAGGGTCATGGCAATGGCAAAGACACCGTCGCTCAAGGATTCCATGCGCGCCTTGGTGAGAAATGAGGTTTGCGGTTCCGTCATAATTGCTACCGCTCACTTCTCCCTTTATAAACCAGCTCCGGCTTCTTCAGAAAGACCTTGGTGTCCGGGGGCACGGATTCGGTGATCCAGACGTTGCCGCCGATGGTGGAGCGGGCGCCGATGACCGTCTCGCCCCCCAGGATGGTGGCCTGGGCGTAGATGATGACGTCGTCCTCCACCGTGGGGTGGCGTTTCTTGGTGCGCAGGGAGTCCACCACGTTCTTGGGCAGGGACAAGGCCCCCAGGGTCACCCCCTGGTAAAGGCGCACCCGTTTGCCGATCTCCGTGGTCTCGCCGATCACCACCCCGGTGCCGTGGTCGATGAAGAAGCTTTCGCCGATGTGCGCGCCCGGGTGGATATCGATCCCCGTCTGGTGGTGGGCGTATTCGGTCATGATCCGGGGCAGCAGCGGGATGCCCTGCTCAAAGAGCTGGTGGGCCACCCGAAAGACGGTGATGGCCCAGAGCCCCGGATAGCTGAAAATGATCTCATCGTAGCTTTTGGCGGCGGGGTCTCCTTCATACGCCGCCCGGACGTCTGTGGCCAGGATCTCCCGGATCCGGGGCAGTTGGCGCATGAAGCGGACGGCTTCCTCCTGGCCCCGGTCCTCGCAGTGGGTGCAGTCCAGGTCATAGCGCAGGCATTCATGCCGGATGGAGAGGGCGATCTGTTCGGCCAGCAACTCAAAGAAGGCCATCGCCTCCTGGCCGAAATAATAGCCCAGGTTGACCTCGTCCACCCGATGGCGGATGAAATAGCCGGGAAAGAGGAGATGGCGGGCCCGGTGGAGGATGTCGATAATCGCCTCCCGGGAGGGAATGGGCTCCGGACCCACGTGGTCGAAACAATCCTCCCGGCGGCAGGAAAGGACCAGCTCATTGACGATCTCCGGGATCTCCTCCCGGAATTGCCGGGTGGTCTTCACTTCGACTTTGCAGCGCTCCATATCGGTCGGCTTACCCATAAACCCTCACTCCACCGCCCTGGCGCAGATGGCGTCCCCC
>DYJG01000045.1:4652-10548 GCA_020723225.1 Desulfobacca acetoxidans
CTGGCCCATAAACCCTCACTCCACCCGGGCGCAGATCGCGTCCCCCACTTCCCAATAGGGGGACAGGGCCCGGAGATTCTCGATAATGCCCGGCAGGGTGTCGATGACGGTGTCGATTTCCTGCTCCGTGTTATAGATGCTGAGACTGAAGCGGATGGAGCCGTGGGCCATGGTGAAGGGCACGCCCATGGCCCGGAGCACGTGGGAGGGCTGCAGCGACCCGGAGGTGCAGGCGGACCCGGAGGACGCGCAGATGGCGTATTCGTCCAGCCTGAGCAGGATGGCCTCCCCTTCCACGAATTCAAAACTGATGTTGCTGGTGTTGGGCAACCTGTTGGTACGGTCGCCGTTTACCCGGCAGCGGGGCACTTTTTCCAGCAGGGAGTCTTCCAGCTTGTCCCGCAGAAATTTGACATAGGTGTTTTCCCGGGTCATCTTTTGGGCCGCCAGCTCGCAGGCCAGGCCCAGGGCGATGATGCTGGGGACGTTTTCCGTGCCCCCTCTGCGGCCCTTCTCCTGGTGGCCGCCGATCAGGAAAGGCGAGTAACGGGTACCCTTGCGCACGTAGAGCGCGCCTACGCCTTTGGGCGCATGCAGTTTGTGGCCGGACAACGACAGCATGTCGATGCTGCTGTTTTTCATGTCAATGGGAATTTTGCCCACCGCCTGGACCGCGTCGGTGTGGAAGAGAATGCCCCGGTTCCGGGCTTGTGCCGCCATCTCCTCTACCGGGAAGATCACCCCGGTTTCGTTGTTGGCCCACATGACGCTGACGATGGCCGTGTCCGGGGTGAGGCTCTTGGCGTACCGGGCCATATTCAGGCAGCCTTCGGCGTCCACCGGGATCTCCGTCACCCGGTAGCCTTCCTGGGCCAATCTGGCGCCCAGGGAGAGGACCGCGGGGTGCTCCACCCGGGTGGTGACGATGTGGCGTTTGCCGGGGTTGGTGGCCAACGCGGAGCGGATCGCGGTATTGTCGCTCTCCGTGCCGCAACTGGTGAAGATGATCTCCTCCGGGGCGGCATTGATAAGTCCGGCCACCTGCTCCCGGGCCCCGCGGACCTTGCGCCCCACCTGGCCGCCAAAGGTGTGCATGCTGGAGGGATTGCCGTAAAATTCCCGCAGGTAAGGGAGCATGGCCTCCAGGACTTCCGGGGCCACCCGGGTGGTGGCGTTGTTGTCCAGATAGATGGGATTCACTGGGATACCTCCTCCACTTCCAGCTCGGGCCAGACCAGTTCCCGGAGCTTGGCCTCCACCACCTGCTTCATGGTCAGGTGGGACGCGGCGCAGGATGCGCAGGCCCCCCGGGTGGCTACCAGCACCCGGTTGCCCACCACGTCGATGAGCTCCAGGTCGCCCCCGTCCATCTGCAACGTCGGCCGGATTTCCCGGTCGATGGTCTCTTCGATCATCTTGATCTTCTGGATATTGGAAAGCTTGGGCCGGATGATCTCCTTGGCTTCGCCCCGCACCCGGTCGATGATCTCCTGAATGGCCTCATGGCACCCGCCGCAGCCGCCCCCGGCCTTGGTGTAGTTGGTCACCTCTTCGATGGTCCGGAGATTATTTTCCCGGACCACCCGGGCGATTTCTTCCTCCGTGACTCCGAAGCACTCGCAGATGATCTTGCCTTCCTCGGTGGGCGCGGGTTCGCCCCGGTAATGGGCGATGGCCGCCTCCAGGGCTTCCCGGCCCATTACCGAGCAGTGCATCTTTTCCTCGGGCAGCCCCCCCAAAAAGTTGGCGATGTCCTGGTTGGTGATTTTGGCGGCTTCCTCCACGGTCATGCCCTTGATCATCTCGGTGAGCGCGGAAGCCGAGGCAATGGCGCTGGCGCAGCCGAAGGTCTTAAAGCGGGCGTCGACGATGCGGCCGGCTTCATCCAGCTTGAAAGTCAGCTTCAGCGCGTCCCCGCAGGCCAGCGACCCCACGGTGGCCGCGCCGTCGGGATTCTCCACTTCGCCCACGTTCCGGGGGTTAAGAAAATGTTCTTTTACCTTGTCCGTATATTCCCACATGGGTATTCTCCTTTAACTAATCCACATTCGGCCTTTGGCCGGGTTCGTTCGGGTCTTAACTTGATTAAAATAATATAGTTCAGGCAATTTGAAAATACAATGTCTGTAAAAGAAAGGAAGGAATTGGAGGGGATAATGCCTTTCTTCTGGTTCCCAAGCTGGGCTTGGGAACCCCTTGGAGGCCAAGCTTTGCTTGGCGAGCCGGCCTCAGAGATTACGATCCCATTAATTTCTAGAGGTGTCCAAGCAGAGCTTGGACGGATAATCAGCGTTCCCAAGCAGAGCTTGGGAACGAGATTAGAGGGTGGCGAGACGCCCGCTACGCTGCTTCACCGACCACCGACCACTGGCCACTGCTACTTCCCCCTCAGACCCTTGACCATCGCCGGGGCCACGCCCGGGGCCCGGTTGGTCCAGGCCCCACGGATATAGGTGACCGCGGCCGCGATCCGGCCGTCGTTCAATTTGTCTTTCCACGCGGGCATCTGCCCCATTTCGCCCTTTCTGCCGTTGAGGACGGTATTGATAACCGGTTTGGGGTCCCCCAGCACGAACGGATTCTTGTTCAACGCGGGGAACTTGTCGGGCAGGCCTTCGCCGTTGGAGCGGTGGCATTGGGCGCAATTCTCTTCATAGACGCCCTTGCCCTGCTTGATAAGGACCTCAGACCCATGGGCCGCCAGCAGACCGGAGCCCACCAGGGTGGAGAAGATCAGGGCCAGCTTCAAGAACTTTTTCATCTGTCCTCGCTATTTCCCCATGGAGGCTTCCGGCGTCAGCATCTCCTGGATGCCGAAGGGGTCTTTGAATTCCAGCTCCGGCTTGAAATTCAAGGGCTTCACGCCTCTCTTATTCAGATACTTGGCCAGTTCCAGGTTGACGTCGGCCGGAACCGCCACCCCCGCCTTGGTGAGGGCCTCCCGGAGGAGGGCTTCCGCTTTGGAGGCCATGGCCACGGCATCTCCCAGGATGCGCATGCCTTCCACGGGGTTATGGAAGCCCACGGAGTTTTCGGCGCCCATGTAATTCACCCGGTAGAAGGCCTCAATGTAGAGGTCTTTGGCCTTGTCGTATAAAGACTTGTCGATGTTTTT
Source organism: Desulfobacca acetoxidans (assembly GCA_020723225.1). Lineage (GTDB taxonomy): Bacteria > Desulfobacterota > Desulfobaccia > Desulfobaccales > 0-14-0-80-60-11 > SURF-52. The sequence goes on from DYJG01000045.1 coordinate 7,768, forward strand.
CCCTTCGGCCTGGGCCTTGTGGGCCATCTCAATGAGCTTGGCGGTGGCGGCGGTGGCGTAGCCGGCCCGGTTCAACAGCGACACGGTGCGGTCCTGGATGCTGTAGACCCGGTCCCTGAGCCATTGGGTGGTCTCGGCGTGACACTGCTGGCAGGCCCGCAGATCGGTTTTCAGGGGACTCGTCACATCGTGGTCGGACACCTTGTTGGCCCCCACCCGGACGTAGGGCATGTGGCAGTCGGCACAGGAAGCCCCGGCCTGCCAGTGGGTGCCGCCCCGGCTGAAGAATTCGTATTCCGGATGGCGGATAAAGCCCAGCTTGAAGCCGGTGACGTTCTGCTTCCATTCCAGGTATAAGGGGTCGCTTTTCAGGACCTTGATGATGTTTTCCACGGAGATGTCCCCTTCCTTGCTGCCCTGGTAGGGGAAGAACAGCCCCACGGAGTTCATCTTTTCATCCTTATTGATGACATAGGTGACGTGGCACTGGGCGCACACCAGGCTGCGCATCTGCTGGCGGGTGGCCTTTTCCCAATCGATGCCCGCCAGGGGGAAGGACCTCTGGGCCACCGGGTGGGTGATGGCCAGGGCCATGGTTTTATTGTTATGGCAATCGATGCAGGAGACCCCGTATTTCTGGTACTCCTTGGGAATCTTGGCGTGGACGTCCAGGTATGGGAGTTTGAAATAATCCAGGCCCATCTCTTTTTCCAGTTTGGGAGCATAGAAGGACTTGCAGCTCAGGCAGACGCCCCCGGCCTTGAGCCGGGAGGGGTCGATCTCCAACTGGTCGATGACCATGTAGTGGTGGCCCCGGGGCTCGTTGTATTCGATGCCGAAACCCCAGCCGTTGAAGAGCAGGGCCATGAAGGGGAACTCGCTCAGCTTGTCGTAAACCACCAGGTCGGTGTCCCACCCCTTCTTATACTTGCTTTTGCCCGGGGGCTTGGGAGCCTCGGTTTTCTTCCAGAGGTCGTATTCCAGGGGGTAGGCCTGGCCCCAAACCTTGGGATCGAATTCGCCGTCAGGGATACTCACGGGCCTGACCGGCTCCGGTTTGGGGGGGGAGCAGGCGTAAAGGCATAAGAGCATTCCCGCCACCATCACGGCCATGATCGTCAAAACCAACGCTCTCGGTTTCATAAGGTCTCCCATCCCTGATTTTTTTTATTTTGCTGATGAAATCCGCGCTCATCTTTGCCGCGGCCGGGCGAAGGTTATTACCTCAAGAAAAATATCTTACTCCTCGTACCTGGTCAAAATGGCTCCGGTGCCCTTATGGGTCATTTTCCGGTGGCAGTCCCAGCACTGCCGGTCTTCGTTAATGCGGGAAATAATTTCGGCATGGCAGCGGCGGCAGTTGTCATCGACCACCGCGGCGCCATGCTTGGAGATGCGAATGGGTTCCGATACCCGGCCCGTATGAAAAGCCAGCCAATCCTTGAGGCCGTCGACGGTCTTCCAATAGAGGTGGCTGATGAAGGTGTCGTTGGGGAGGTGGCAGTCCACGCAGGTGATGCCCTTGTGTGCGCCGGAATGGAACCAGGCCTCGTATTCCGTCTCCAGCACGTGGCAGGAGCCGCAGAATTCCGGGGTTTCCGACTTGGCGTAGATACCGGGGGGGCCGAAGGCCAGGAATCCGCCTCCGACTATGAGGATAATCACCAGGATCAGCAGGTACAGGAAAATTTTCTTGCCGGCGCCCATCAGCGATACCCCCTAAGTTGTCCCGCAGCTTAACACTTCCCGGAATGGTCATCAACGAGGTGTATAATCGAAATTTAGTCTGGATAAATAATCATTGATATTCTTAAGTCAAGGGGTGGCTGTTCTCTCTTTCTTTAATCCCCGCTGTTTTTTTTCTTTACCTTCAGACCGATTTTGTTTATTATTTGGGTTAATTAGCCCACTGGCGGTGAGAGGCCCGCTTTTGCCCGAAGCGGGATGGCCGCCCACCCCTTCAAGGAGTATTCCGGGATGAACAAATCGCAGCTCATCGAGGCCCTGGCCAAGGCGGAGAATCTCACCCTGAAGAAGGCGGAAATGGTGGTCAACGCCATGTTCGAGAACATGGCGGAGGCCCTGGTGCAAAAGGAACGCATCGAGATTCGCGGCTTCGGCAGTTTCAAAGTGAAATTCTATAACGGCTATAAAGGCCGCAACCCCAAAACCGGGGACCTCATCGAAGTGGAGGGCAAAAAGTTGCCCTTCTTCAAAGTCGGCAAAGAGATGCGGGAACGCGTCGATCGCTGAGCCTTTTCCCTGGCCGTGCTAGACGGGGAGCTAGCGGTGCCCTGTAACCCGAGAACCGCTTCAGCGGGGTTGAAGTCCCTTCTTGAGGATTGCAGCGCATCCGGGAAAGGCTGTCCCGGGCGGCGGATTGGACCCCACGCAACAGACGCTGGCGAACCCCGTCAGGTCCGGAAGGAAGCAGCGGTAAACCAGGCAGTCTGTGTCGCGGCGGCTACTAATCCTTAAACCCCCGGTCGGTCCTCCCGGATGAGGCGGATTCGAAGAAGGGTGCACGGCCAGGATTTTTCCTTCCCAATTTTTTAGTTCCTTGTTCCGAGTTTTGAGTTAATCGAATTCGGTTAAAAAATCTCCCGTTTCCTTAATAGTGGCCGGTTCTTGTTTTTATTATATTCTTGCGTCTTGCTTTGCGCCTTCGCGTCTTTGCGTGAGGTTCTTTTCGGAACAGGCCTGGTTTTACCTCCCGACATCCCCTGGAAATTTTTCTTCGATTGTGCTTTAAGATAAATATCCTGCCTGCCGATGAGGTTT
>DYJG01000712.1 GCA_020723225.1 Desulfobacca acetoxidans
AACGAAATCTCCCCCCCTTTCACCGCGATGAAGGCGATAGGGGTGACCGTCACCCCGCCGCCGCCGCCGCCCCCCTCCCCTTCCTGTTTGTTTTCATTGCCCTTGCCCGCGCCCGCGCCGATTCCCAGGGCGATCCTGGAGACGGGAATCAGGGTGAACTCCCCCACCTGGATTTTTTCTCCCAGGATGGTTTCGGTTTTGGCGATGGTCCTGAGTTCCTCCATCAATTTGGCGATGATCTCTACGGCCCCGTTGCCCACGGTTATTCCTCCTCGTATCGAGTTCTTCTCATTCAGGCGGTTCGATACTGCTTCTTCATGGCCCAAGCCAGTTTGATGGTCCGGATATAAGGAAAATGGAACAGAAAAACCGCCAGCTTGCCAACGACCCGGTAAGGATAAACCGTGACCCGGATTTTGGCATAATTGCGCTCCTCGAAGTTTACCGAAAGGCGCATCTCATGCAAATCAATATGATTGATAACTGCATAGAGCATCCCGTTTAACATGGGGTCGGGCAGGGAGACGGCCGCGACGGAGTCCCGGAAAGAGAGGGTGCGGCACACTTCCAGGGCCAGTCCCAGCAACTTCCGGATCAATTCCCGGACCAGGTCCCGCTGCCGCAAAATTACTTTCATGGCCCCCAGGCCGCGTGACTTGCTTGCCGGGGTTTTGCGCTTCGGGGTTTTTTCCGGCTTTTTCGGTTTCTCCGGTTTTTCCCGGCCCAGCATCCTGGTAAAGGTCACCCCCAGCCATCTCACCTTGAACCGTTTCTCCAGGGAATTGTATTCCAGGGAGACGGGTGCGGCCAGGATAAGGAGGCCCAGGAGGATGAGGCCCAGGAGGAAGAAGGCCATAAAGACTCCAGCAGCGCGGTGTGGGAATGGATGGGAAAAATTATGGTCACCCGCCGGTCTGCCGCTTTATTTTTTCATAGGCCATAAGACTACGCCATTAAAATTTTCCAAGGTTGGGATAGAGGTTCCGTGGAAAAAATTCAGGGCGGGCACGGAGGCCCGCCCCACCGAAAAGGTGTGCAGGCGAGACGCCTGCACCACCGGACGCCTGTGCCACTAGTTAATAAAATGTATGGGATTAATGGTGGGGGTTTTGGGAGAGTAAGGCTAAGGTCCGCCCCTCAGCCCCCTCCCCCAAGTATTTCACCCCCTCATGGAAACGCGGTCTTCAGGGCCTGGTCCATGTCCGCCACCAGGCTGAAGGTGAGTTCCTGGCGCACGGACGCGGGGATTTCCTCCAGGTCCACTTCGTTTTTGGCGGGCAGCATGACTTCCCGGATGCCGGCCCGGTGCGCGGCCAGGACCTTGTTTTTGATGCCGCCCACGGGCAGCACGTGGCCTCTCAAGGTAATCTCCCCGGTCATGGCCAGGCCCTTTTTCACCGGGCGTCCCGACAGCA
>DYJG01000713.1 GCA_020723225.1 Desulfobacca acetoxidans
CGATTGGCGCGCAGCCGCCGGTAAAACCGAAGGCGGAACCGCCCAAGCCTGGACAGGCTCAACCGGCAAAACCGGAAACGCCGCAACCCAAGCCGGAAAAGCCCGAGGCCCAGCAGCCCAAGGCGGAGCATCCCCAGCCGGATAAGCCCAAGTAATAGGGTCTCACACGATTTGACATTTCAGGCACAGGCGGGAAGCCTGTGCCTTTTTTTAAGGCAAGAATAGTTGCCAGTTTCCAGTTCCAAGTTCCCAGTGCCTGGTTCAGGGTTCGAGGTTCGACCAGTAATACCAAGTTGCAGTCTAATGACAACTTATGATATGCTTTTCTCCAGGAAGGAGAAGGGCATGCGGAAACCCAAAGAATTGCCGGAAGGCGCTCTTGAGAGTTTGGCAATGGGGCTGAAGCAGGCCAAGACCAAGGCCGAGTTTCAAAGTGTACAGTGTCTCTGGTTGCGAGCTTCCCTGAGGCTTTCTGCGGACCATGTGGCCACCGCCATCGGCTGGCATCCCAATTCGGTTCGTAAACTGCAAGCCCGATACTTCAAAGAAGGAGAAGCGGCACTAAAAAGAGGCGGAAAAGGGGGACGTTATTTTCAAAATTTGACCCGCGAAGAAGACCGTCAGCTACTACAAGAATTTCTGGCCCAGTCCGAGAGAGGCGGAATATTGGAAGTAAGCCGGGTCAAGGCTGCCTATGAACAGGCCGTGGGTCACAAGGTTCCCAAATCGACAGTATATCGGATGTTAGCGCGTCATGGCTGGCGCAAGGTCGTGCCCCGGCCCCGCCACCCCAAGTCCGATGCCGCCACCCAGGCGGAGTTTAAAAAAACTGGCGAGAATAGTTGAACAAGAGGTACTGCGGCAGGAGCAACTGGGGCGACAGCTCCGACTGATGTTTCAGGATGAGGCCAGGTTTGGCCGGATTAATGACCCCCGACGTTGCTGGGCTCCAAAGGGTGTCCGGCCGGAAGTGGGGATGCAGATTGTCCGGGAATATACTTACGCCTTTGGAGCTGTAAGCCCAAAGGACGGAAATTTGGACAGCCTGGTTTTGCCGGTAGTAACCGCAGAAGCCATGTCCATCTTCTTAGAAGAAGTGGCCCGGCGTCATCCAGAGGAGTTTATCCTGATGTTCCTGGATGGGGCTGGCTGGCACCGGGCAAATGACCTGACAGTGCCGGAAAATATGAGGCTTGAAGCGCTGCCACCTTACAGTCCCCAACTCAACCCGGTGGAGCATGTCTGGGATGAGATCAGGGAAAAGTGGTTCGCCAACGAAGTTTTTAACAGCCTGGATGCCGTAGAGGATCGTTTGGTGGAGGCGTTAGTCGCCTTAGAAAATGACAAGGAATTAGTCGCCTCCACCACTGGCTTCGATTGGATAATTAATTGTCGATAGACTGCAACTTGGTAT
>DYJG01000046.1 GCA_020723225.1 Desulfobacca acetoxidans
GCAGCGCTTATGCCGCCGGGGCCCACGGCCTGATCATCCCCAGGGAGCGGGCCGCGGGGGTGACGCCCGCGGTCCTCAAGGCCGCGGCCGGGGCTTTGGAATATCTCCCGCTCTTTCGGGTAACCAACCTGGCGGACTCCCTGAGGCGACTCAAAGAGACCGGCCTATTCATTATCGGCACGGACTCCAGGGCGGAAAAGAGCCTCTATGACGCGGACTTAACCGGCCCTCTGGTCCTGGTCATCGGCAGCGAAGACAAGGGGCTGCGCCCCCGGGTGCGGCAGCAGTGCGACCTGCTGGTGTCCATCCCCATGGCCCGGCAAGAAGTCGGCTCTTTGAACGCGGCCGCGGCGGGGGCGGTGGTTCTCTTTGAAATCCGCAGGCAACGGTTGGTTAAAGTTCGGAGGTCCGAGTCCCGAGTCCCGAGTTAAATCCCCGCCAATCCCCCATATCCTATTCCAATTCGCAATCAAACGTATATTTTCTCGTAGGGGCGAACCTTGTGTTCGCCCAGATGCATTCAGGGCGAACACAAGGTTCGGCTCTACAATTTATCGTCTTTCGATTGCTAAATGGTATTAAAACATCCTAACCCCTGATCCCTGGCCCCTGGCCCCTAACTAGGCCGCCGGTAGCGGATGTCGAACTCGAAGCTGGGGAAGAGCCGAGGCAGGCGCATGAGGTTGAAGACCATGACGCCCACGGCCATGCGGTCCCACCAGGAAGACATGGGCCAGCCCAGGTGGACGAACACCTTCCGGTCCGGGAACTCGTACTCCATCACTTTCAGCAGGCTGACGATGCGCTGATAAAGGGTGATCTTGGTGAGGGGAAAGCGGAAGTGGTTGGCCGCGGTCTTGGGGGGGATGCCCGCCCGGGGGGAGTAGAAGGTGATATAGGCCTCGTTCTTCTGGACGACAGCATGATCCGGCTCTTCGGAACGCCGGAAAAAGAGATGGATGTCCGGCGCGTCGCTTTCCGCCAGGGAAAGGACCATCTCCATTTCCGAGTCGGCCTGGGCGATCTCTTTGATCTCGGGAGCCCTTTTCCTGGCCACTAGAAACCCTGCCACCAGCATCAGGACTGTAGCGCCGCCCCAGAGCAGGGTGGCATAGTGCTTATCGTATGCCAAAAAGAGAAAGGAACTGGCGAGGATGATCCATAAAACCAGGGTCCCCAGGCGGCTGGTGTAATATTTGACATCTTTGGTGCCCACGAAGTAGCGGTAAATAATCAAGGCGCCGGTATTGATGGCGAAGCTGGCCAGAAGTCCCAGGGCGTACATGTCCGCCAGCAGGGATTGGCTGCCCGCGGTGAGAAGAATAATGCCGGAGAAGAAAATGGCATTCAGGATATGGATGCGATAAAGGGACTGGCGGCGGTTGGTGGCGATGAGCCAGAGAAAGCCGTAACGGTGGGCTACCCGTTCCATCAATTCGCTGGAGGCCACGAACGCGGTGTTGATGGCCATGGCCAGGGTGAAACTGGCCATGGCCGCCACCAAAACCCCGAAGGGAACACCGTTCAACATGGAAGCGTAATAGGTGATCAGGTCGCCTTCGTGAGCCTTGAAGTCGATGGGCGCAGAAAGCACCAGGGCCGCTATCACGGGGGTTGTTATCCCCACCGTCAGACCAAGAAAAAGGTAGGCTCTGCGGATTTCCTGCCAGTTGCGGGCCAGGCCCGCGGTCTGGAGCACCGATTCCACCCCGGAATAAGCCAGGATACAGAAGGCGATATGGGAGATGAACTTGGAATAACCTTCGATTAAGGAGCCGGTCCGCAGCAGGTCCGTGGTATTTCGGGCAGAATGGAAAATCTGCCCCAAGGCGCGTTGATCCAAGGCTATGATACCGGAAGCGATCAGGTTCAACATGATGAACACGGCCGCCATGAAGAGCATGAAGGTGAACCGGGCGTTTTCCCGGATCCCCAGGATATTCAACCCCGCCACCGCCCAGATGATCCCCAGTACCAGGCCCATGGTCACCGGCGGCGATAACGGATAAAAGGAGGTGGCGTTGGCCACCGCGCTCACCGCGGAAATGCAGGCGGTGAGAATATAGCTCACCATGATGGAGGCCACGGCCACGAAGGAGACCATGGGGCCCAGGACCAGGTAGGAAAAGGAATAGACCCCGCCGCCGATGAGGCCGTGGTGCTCCAGGATCTCGGCGATCTCCGTCAGTCGGGTGGTGAAAATGCGTATGAGCAGGCTGGTGACGGCGATGAAGGCGATGGCGCTGAGGCCGATGAAGCGGTAGGCTTCCGCGGGCACGTAAAAGATGGAGGTGAATTCGTCCATCAGGGTGATGACGCCGATGGCCAGCCAGGTGAGCCACCAGCGGCCCTGGTGGTGGTAGGACAGGAGTTCCTTCTTGCGCAGCAGGTAGATAAACAATATGACCAGGCCCACATTGAGCACGGTCAGGACGATGGTCTTCACTTCGAATGATCCTCATCAAAAGTCGGCGCAACCAGCCGGATAACCGGATAGGTTCGAACCGAAGGATAATCCTTCGGTCAAGGCGCAGGCCGCACCATAGATAATCACTCCCAAGGTCTGCGAAGGACCTCGGGCGGCCTCAATCAGGTTGGGGCCAAACCTTGAGGATCAGGGAGAATGGGACTCCGGCAAGGGGAGCCTGGGGGGCTTAACGCCGGAAGCGAAGACGGGGCAAGCGGCTGGGCGGCTTACCCGTAAAAGGGAAGGAATTCCCGAATTAAGGCATCCTGGGGCGGTCCCCCCGGGATGCGCCCCGGGCGCAGGAAGGGCGCGCTTCAACATTTCTCCTCCTTCTGCCTACGGGGTTAGCTGACGGGCTCGGACAGGAGGTTGCTTGCCCTACCGCAGGTACGCGGATTCGCCCCATAAATTGGGTCCCCCGCTTCTCCGGCTGGGGGCCGGAGAACTCGGCGTCTGGCCTGGATTTTCAGGCCAATTTAAATTTATTTACTCCTTTCCCAAGGGAAGTCAATAGGAATCCGCACTCAATCCAAGGTTATTTTTTGCTGATTCGCCATCAAATGTCAGTTTTCCGGCGAACCTTGTGTTCGCCCCGCACGTCCAGGGCGAACACACGGTTCGCCCCTATAGTGCAATGTTCTTTAGAAAGCGAAATGTTATTAAATCCTCATCCCCCCAACTCCCCCAAAGCCTTGGCCGCGAAATCCAGGGAAGGGTCCAATTCCAATGCTTGCCGGAGGACGAACGCGGCTTCCTGGCTATGTCCCAGGCGGGAGAGGTTGATGCCTAAATTGGCGTAGTCGATGGCAGAGCCGTGGTCGATCTCGATGGCCTTTTCGAAACACTCTACCGCCTGCTGGTATTGCTGCAACTTGAAATGACAGAATCCCAGGAGGTGGTGGGCTTCATGGAGGGACGGGTCCAGTGCCAACGCGGCTTTGAAGGCATTGATGGCCGCCTCATAGTTTTCCAGGTCTTTATGGCAGGCCCCCAGGTGCACGTAGATGCTGGGAATCTCGTGGGCCGGGGGATTTAACAGCAATGATTTTCCCAGGGGTCCCAAAGCCGCGGCCGGTTCGCCTAAGTTCTCCAAGGTCAGCCCCAGGAAGAAATTCACCTCAAAGCGTTCCGGAAACGCGGCGTCAAGATTTTTCAAAGCTGCCAAGGCTTCCAGGGGCGGGGCATAGAGGGAGGCCGTCTTGGCCAGGTGGAAAATGACATTGGTGTTGCGGGTGCGATCCAAAAAATGGGTGCCGGGAATGAGGACATAGACCGCCGGGATGCCGATTTCGGGATGGGTCACATCCACTACGAATACGTCCAGGTCCAGGCGTTTCAAAGCCGCCAGGCAGCCCTCGATTTCCTCCTTCAGGTTCTGGCGGGCCAGATTGGGCAGGCTCGACAGGGGCTGCATGGGGCCTGAGGCCATCAGGTAGGCCGCCTCCTCCAGGGTTTCGTACTTGGGCAGGGTGGGGCGGTAGCTGGTGCGGCGGTGGAAATCCCCGGCCAGTTGGGCCACTTCCGTCAAGGCCCGGATCACGGATTTTTCCGGGTCCGTGGTGGTGCCCGCGGCAAAGACGATTTCTGACTCCTCCGGGAAGGTGGACGGATCATAAGCCAGGGCCGCGACCGTGGGGATGCCGGTGTTCATGGAAAAATCCCGGAGATAAACCTTGATGCCGTTTTTCTCGAATTTTGCCAGCAGCTCCCGGGCCGCGGGGTCTTGCACCGAGTCCGGGTCGATGGCCGGAGTGTTGAGGCGCTCGTGGCTGATGACCGAACCCACGTGGCGCTCCACCACTTCACAAAGGGCCTGGAGAATGGCCTCCTCCAGGCAGTTGCCGGCAGCCGGGCCGTTGTATTCCTCGATGAGATAGAACCAGTGGAAGGGCAGATAGAAAGCCTGGCCGGTGGTCAGATTAGTGGCCGGAGCGAAGTAAAGGGGCCAGTCCTGGTAGATCTGCCCGGCCGCGGCGGCATCCGCTGACTTATCGAAAAGGGAGGCCGCTAGATAAGAAAAATCCATGGCCGGTCCGGGAAGCTCCCGGGGCCGGTGGTATTGTAGGGGGCCTTCTTCCACAAAAGAAAAAAAGCTGAAGCGCTCCACCAACTCCATCAGGGCGCTGGCTTCGGACTGCACCGGGGTGGCGCCTTTGCCCATCTGCTTTTGGGTGGGCACCACCCGCCGGGCGTCCACTCCCAGGAGGCTGATAAACACGGGAATATCCAGGCGGCCCGAATCGATGCGCAAAGTTTCCTTGAGAATCTCCAAATCCAGCCGGGCCAGGCGCTCCCGCACCCGGGCAATGGTTTCCTCCGGGGTGAGAATCTTGTCCTGGTCAAAGGTATAAGTCTTGTAAGCATCGGTAAGACGCAAGATCGGCAACATCGATATCAATTCTCCCGGTTTTAAAAAGATAATTGTCACGCAAAGACGCCAGGGCGCTTGCTCTGCGTATCTCTTCTCTGCGCTCTCTGCGTCTCTGCGGTGAATTCTCTCTTTCTTACCGCAGAGACGCAGAGGACGCAGAGAAAGCGCAGAGAGCATTAGGATCAACTATTGCATTTTGCAAAATCCTCGGAAATCCAAAAAGACCAAAAACAAATCCCTACCAACCGGCTGTAGTATTATGTCCTCTTCGGCCGGAAAAGGCAATGTGACCTTGCGCGGAAATGAAGGAAAACCGCCCTTGGCCTTCCGGTCCAGCATCGGAGGCCAAGGGCGGGTTGGAGGGAGAGATGGGCTGAACGCCGCGATTTTCTTGGCCCCGGAAAATCACTCGTGGTTCCTCCGGCCGGGAAATGGGCGGGGTCGCGGTGCTTCTTACCCTTTGCAGGAATTAACACCGAAAAGCGGCAGATGCGGCGGCAGAAAATGCGGGGAGAGGATTTTTTCTCTGACGTCGGTTTTTGGGTCTCTGCCAGGTCTCTCCATCTGGGCCTATGGTCACATTGATAGATCTCGAAGAGCCGTAGCGGGCGTCCCGCCCGCCATCAGTCTCCAGGGCGTTGAATGCCTCCGAAATAACAGGATGCACCAAAGTTATATATTTGCGCCTTGCTTTGCGCCTTTGCGTCTTTGCGTGAGGACCATCCTTTTTAAATGGGCAAGTTGGCAAGCCCGGACTACTCTTCCTTGGCCTTTTCCCCCAAATAAGCCTTGATCACCGCGGGGTTATGGCGCACTTCCCGGGGCGGGCCCGCGGCCAGGGTCAGGCCGTGGTCCAGGACGGTGATCTGCTCGCATAGGCCCATCACCAGGCGCAGGTTATGTTCGATGACCAGGATGGCGAGGCGGTGCTCCCGGTGGACGGTCCGGAGAAAGTCCATCAAATCCCCGGTCTCCTGGAGGTTGAGACCGGCCGCGGGTTCGTCCAGCAGCAGGAGACGCGGCCCCGTGGCCAGGGCCCGGGCGATTTCCAGGCGGCGCTGGTGGCCGTAGGGCAGTTGCCCGGCCTTGTCCCCTGCCGCGTCCGCCAGGCCCACTTCTTCCAAAAGCGCCAGGCCCTTGGCCGTATGGACCCGCTCTTCCCGGAGGTAGCCGGGGAAGCGCAGGGCCGCCTGCCACCAGGAGGCCCGGCGCCGGCAGTGGAAGCCCACCAGGACGTTGTCCAAGACGCTTAAGTCCTCAAAGAGGCGGATGTTTTGAAAGGTGCGGGCGATTCCTAAACGGGTGATCCGCTCCGGCGGCAGGCCGGTGATCTCCCGGCCGTTAAAAAAGATCTTGCCCGCAGTTGGGGTCACAAACCCGCTCAGGAGGTTGAAGACCGTGGTTTTGCCCGCGCCGTTGGGGCCGATGAGGCCGTAAAGGGACTCTTTAGGCACCTGGAGATGGAGCTCATCCACGGCCAGGAGGCCGCCGAAGCTTTTGCCCAAGTTCCGGGTTTCCAGCAGCATGATCTTAAGAAAACCGCCCCAAGACGCGTCTGACGCCGGCCCAGGTAATTTCCCGGCCCCCCAACAGGCCCCGGCGGAAATAGAGAATCACCAATAATAACAGGAACGAAAACATCACCATGCGCATGCCGGGGATGCCGGGAATGTGCAGGCCGAAAAGGACCTGGGGTTCCTCCACTACCCGCAGCCATTCCCCGCCCAGGGTAAAGAGCGCCGCGGCCAGGACCGCGCCGGTGATGGACCCCAGCCCCCCCACCACGATGATGATCAAAAGATTGAAAGTGAGGAAAAAAGTGAAGAGCGAGGGGCTGATGGTGGTGATCAGGTGGGCCAGGAGGCCGCCGCCCACGCCGAAGAAAAAAGAGCTCAGGATATACGCCAGCAGCAGGTGGCGGAAAGAATCCACCCCCATGGCCTTAGCCGCGGTCTCATCGTCCCGGATGGCCTTCAGGGTTCGGCCGTAATCGGAGTTCACAAAAGCGAGAATAAAGGCCACGGCGGCCGCGGCCGCGCCCCAGGACCACCAGAGGGTGGTATGGGGCTGGAGGCCCTTTAACCCCAGGGGGCCGTTGGTCAGACCCTGGAGGTTGTTGGCCAGCACCCGCACCACCTCCCCGAACCCCAGGGTGACGATGGCCAGATAATCCCCCCGCACCCGAAAGACCGGAAAACCGGTGAGAAAGCCGAAGCCGGCGGCCACCAGCCCCCCGGCCAGCAAGGCCAGGGGGAAAGGCAGGGCGATTTGGCTCAAGGGCCAAACCAGGGGGGTGATGAGAAAATTGGCCGCCTTCTCCGCCGGGGCCATGGTCAAAAGGGCAGCGGTATAGGCCCCCAAGGCGATGAAGGCGTTGGGCCCCAGATGGAACTGGCCGCAAACCCCGTTGATCAATTGATAGCTCACAGCCAGGATGATGAAGACCGCCACGTTGTTCAGCAGGCGCACCTGGTACTCGTCCGCCCAGCGGCCGGCCGCGGCCAGCAGGAGGAATAAGATGGCCAGAGCGGCGATATTTAGAACGACTTTGCGAATGATGCTAACTCCTTTGGGTCAGTAATAAGCAATAAGTAATAAGTGATAAGTGATAAGTGATTGCTAACCCAGAACCCAGAACCTCTAATCCCTGCCCCCTGCCCCCTGAACCCTGATCCCTGACCCCTGACCCCTGCCCTTAAAGCTTCTCCTCCCCCAGCCGTTCCCCCAGCAACCCGGTGGGCCGGGCCAGGAGGAGGATGATTAGCAGGCCGAAGGCCAGGGCGTCCCGGTAGCCGCTCCAGGCCGGAAAGATAGCGACGATGAGGATTTCCATCAGCCCCAGAAGCAGGCCCCCCGCCACCGCGCCCCCCAGGTTGCCGATGCCTCCCAGGACCGCGGCAATGAAGGCCTTGAGTCCGGGGAGAATTCCCATGAACGGGTTGACCTGAGGGTACTTCATGGCCCAGAGCAGCCCCCCGGCCCCGGCCAAGAGCGAGCCGGTAAGAAAGGCAACGGCAATGACCCGGTTGACGTTGATTCCCAGGAGCAGCGGGGTTTCCAGGCTCCAGGAGACGGCCCGCATGGCCCGGCCGACGTTGGTGCGATAAACGATGCCGAACAGGATCACCAACAGCGCGGCGGTGATCAGGGGAATAATCAGGCTGAGGCGGGGGACGAAGAGCCCGCCCCAGGAGAAGGCCCCGGCAAAGAGGGCCGGAACCGGAAAAGGTTTGGGCCGGCCCCCGGCCGCCACCAGTGCCAGGTTTTCCAGGAGAAAGGAGGCGGCAATGGCGGAAATCAACAAAGAGATGCGGGGGGCGCGGCGCAGGGGCCGGTACGCGCCCCGCTCCAGCAGCACTCCGAGCAGGCCGGTAAGGCCCACGGCCAGGCCGAAGGCCACCGGCCAGGGCAAACTGAATAATCCCAAGCCCATGACGCCGATATAGGCCGCGACCATCAGCAGGTCCCCGTGGGCAAAGTTGATGAGCCGGAGGATGCCGTAGACCATGGTGTAGCCGATGGCCAGGAGGGCGTAGAGGCTACCCAGGGAGAGGCCGTTAATCAGTTGCTGGGCCAGATTTACCGGGTCCACCAAGGGCCTCCGTGCTAGATTTCCGGGCGAAGTTATTCACTGGCGGGCTCCCGACGCCCGAGATTTTATCAAAAAGATAGCTGATAAAATAATATCCCCAAGTATTCTTTGAGGGCAAAAGTAGATCTGGCCAGAGAAGAGGCGCCGGGCAGAAAGCCGGTCCAGCCGTAGACCGGTTGGGGCGCGACCCGGAAATCCGCGGGAAATGGAGTTACTTCCAACCCCGCTTTCTTAAAGGCGCGCAGCGATCGCTCCATGTGCCAGGCGGAAGTCACCAGGATGGGTTGGCGCCATTTCCCCTCTGTGCAGATTTCTTTCACGAAACGGGCGTTGTCCATGGTGTCCCGGCTCTGGTCTTCGGTGATGATCCGGTCGGCAGGCATACCCAGGTCCATCAAGATCCTCTTGGCCACCGTGGCTTCCGCGTCCTGCCCGGCAAAGGCCCTTCCTCCGGAAAAAATGATGGGAGCGGCCGTGACCCGGTGTAGCCTGAGGGCGGTGAGCAGCCGGGATAAAGACGCCTCCGCGGGGAAACCCCGGCCGGAAAGATCATTAACCCCGGAATATACCCCGCCTCCTAAAACCACGATGACATCACCGCTGATTTTTAGGGGGATTTGATAGGCTTTCTCCAATGGGCCGGTGAGGCCGTCGGCCACCGGGCAGATTGAGAGGAGATAGATCAGGGCGGCCAGCGCCAGGTTCAACCAGCCGAATTTACTGCGGCGTCTGATCATCCAGAGTCCGGCAAGAAGGGTCAGAACGACAAAAAGGCCTGGCGGCAAAATCAAAGAAGTAAGGATTTTTTTGGCTGCGAACATCTTCTTCCCGGAGTCCGGCGGCGCGTCCCTAAATACTTACCGGCCGATAACCTTCGGCGGTAATTAAGGCATAGTAATAGGGCGGCCCCACCTCTTCTTTCAATTGGGCCTGCTTTTCCAGGAAATCTTTACTCATCTCCAAAAGTTTGTCCAGGGTTAAGCTTGCGGCCAGGGCCTGGAAAAGCCGCATTTCCATGCCTAAGTTCCGGGGCATGACCACCAGGTTCCCCACCGGGATCATCCGCAGGGGCAGCTCGTTTTCTTCGCTCCCCAGGAGAAAAAGCTGGTACCCCGGGGGCGGCTTTTCCGGGTCATAACCCGCCAGGATAAAATAAAGGCGGCGGAAGCCTTCAGGCTCCGGCCCGTGTTTTTCCAGGTGCCGGGCATAACCTTGGGAAAGAAAGTCCAGGGCGAAATGGGCGATCTCCTCCAGGGGCAGGGGGCCGGGGTGGCGTTGCAGGATGCGCACCAGTTCCTGGGACAGAGTCACGCTCACCCCGGCGCCGCCGCTCAGGACGGCGCAATGGGGGCCCAGGGGAAAGAGCTTGCGGACATTGAACGCTTCGGCATGGCCGGCAGCGTCAAACCGGGTGGCCCGGCTGTCCGTGGCCAGGAAGAGGCCGTTTCCATTATATCCTGCCAGAGCTTGAGTCATTGGGTCTCCATTGGGGAGCAAAGGGAAAAAGGGGAAAAGGAGAAAGGGGGAAAAGGTTTGGTTCACGTAGTTAATTCCGATTGAGGCCTTCCCCTCTTCCCCTCTTCCCCTTTTCCCCTTTTCCCCTTTTTCCCCCCGATAGGTTCTTTAGATCCTTCCGTCCCCCTGTCACTCTTCCGGCAAGGGCGGGGCCTCCGGGTTGTAAAACAACCGCATCCGGGCCGGAGCCAGCGGGAATTCCTTGAGGTTTTGCAGCTTCAACGGCACCAGATCCGGAGTCAAATCCTGCCAGGCCCGCTTGGGTTTCCCTAATAATTCCGGCAGATTCGGGATCACCGCCCGTTGCTCCTCCCGGGTGGAGTTGATCACCGCCAGCACCCGGCCCCGGCCTTTGTCCCGGGACTTGAGGAGCAGCACCACCGGCTCCCCCCGGGGATTGGCCCGGGTCATGGGCCCTTCCTCCAGGAGCACGGGGCAGCCTTTCTTCATGCGGTTCACTCCCTTGATATAGCCGCTCAGGTCATACGCCGGCGTCTCCCAGTCCCCGGGCCGGGTGCGCACCACGTGGAGGTGCTTTTTGAAGCCGAACTCGTAGCCCATGGGGATCATCAGGCCGGTGGAGAAAAACG
>DYJG01000714.1 GCA_020723225.1 Desulfobacca acetoxidans
CCTAATTATTTAGGAAAATTATACCATATTATTCAGAGCAAAGGCAATAATCGTATTTCCATTTATCATCTTTAAAAGTAATATCGTAGTTATCCATACCTCCTCCTTCATATCTTTTCTAATTACACTTCGAAAACCCGCACCCCCGGCACACCAAACACCCGCCCTCATGCTCAATTGCTCCCCCGCAGTCCGGGCAGGCGGCCATGGTCATGGTGGGGGTGGGGGCTTCCACCTGGGCGACGCCGGCCAGGACCTTGGCGATGGCGTCGGGGCAGGAGAGCACCTGGTGGCCGTTTTGCCAGATGGGGCTGGGGCAGCGGATGCCGGTGATCTGCTTGATGAGGGAGTCGATCTTGACGCCGGAGCGCAAGGCGAGCGAAATGAGCCGCCCGGTGGACTCGATCTGGGAGGAGGCGCAGCCCCCGGTCTTGCCCATCTGCGCGAAGACCTCGCAGAAGCCCAGCTCATCCTTGTTCACCGTGACGTAGAGCTTGCCGCAGCCGGTGTTGATAAGCTCCGTCACCCCGGTGGTGCGGGCCGGCCGGGGCCGGGGGGTGATGTATTCCATCTCTTTCGGTTTGCCTTTGCCGAAGCTCAGGACCTGCTGGTCCCGGGAGCCGTCCCGGTAGATGGTGACGCCTTTCAACCCCATCTCGTAGGCCATGAGATAGACCTGGCGCACGTCGTCGGGCCCGGCCTGGTGGGGGAAGTTCACGGTCTTGGACACCGCGTTGTCCGTGTGTTTCTGGAAAGCGGCCTGGAGGCGGATGTGCCACTGGGGGGAAACCTCGTGCGCGGTGACGAACAGCCGGCGCACGTCCTTGGGGATTTCTTTAAACTCCCGGATGCTTCCGGTCTGGGCGATCTGGCGCATCAGTTCGGTGCTGTAAAAACCCCGCTGTTTGGCGATTTCCTCGAATAAGGGGTGCACCTCCACCAGCTCCGTGCCTTCGAGCACCCGGCGCACGTAGGAGACCGCGAAGAGCGGCTCGATGCCGCTGGAGCAGCCGGCAATGATGCTGATGGTGCCCGTGGGCGCGATGGTGGTGGTGGTGGCGTTGCGCATGCGGCCGATGCCGTTGCCGTCGAAGCGGCTGCCCGCATAGAATTTGAAATTGCCCCGCTTGTCGGCCAGGGCCGCGGAGGCCAGGCGGGCTTCCTTCTGGATAAAGGCCATGACCTCTTCGCCCAGGGCCACCGCGTCCTCGGTATTGTAGGAAATGCCCATCTGGATGAGCATATCCGCGAAGCCCATGACCCCCAGCCCGATCTTGCGGTTGGCCAGGGTCTGCTCCTTGATGCTCTCCAGGGGGAAATTGTTGGCGTCGATGACGTTGTCCAGAAAGTGCACCGCGGTCTGCACGATTTTCTTCAGCAAGGGGTAATCCACCGCGCCGTC